>CAYPLT010000027.1:0-11350 GCA_964411695.1 uncultured Candidatus Soleaferrea sp. | reverse complement strand
TTTAAAATTTCAAGTGCCTTAACTCCTGTATCTATAATATTTGTACCTTTAGCTGAAAGATAATCATTAACTTTTTGACTTGGTGAAATAACTACTTTACTTAAATAATTTATTTCATCATATTTTTCATTCAACTTTTTTGAAAAAACTTCCCAACGTTTGTCTGTAATTAAGCCTACTTCTTTACCTATTGGTGTTAATCTTTCATCTGCATTATCTTGCCTTAAAACTAGTCTATATTCTGACCTCGATGTCATCATTCTATAAGGTTCATTGCAACCTTTTGTAACCAAATCATCAATCAAGGTTCCTATGTAAGAACTAGACCTACTTAACACCAAATATGGTTTTTTATTTATGTATTTTTCCGCATTAATACCCGCTATTAATCCCTGACATGCAGCTTCTTCATAACCACTTGTCCCATTGAACTGACCAGCTGAAAATAACCCATTAACCTTTTTAAACATTAAGCTAGGCATAAGTTCGCAAGGGTTACAACAATCATATTCTATTGCGTAGGCATTACGCATAATTTTAATATTTTCAAAACCCTTTATAGTCCTGTACATTTTAATTTGAACATCTTCTGGCAACGAAGTAGACATTCCTTGCAAATACATCTCATCTGTGTCTTCACCCATAGGTTCTATAAACAATTGATGTCTATCTTTATCTGCAAACCTCACAATTTTATCTTCTATGCTTGGGCAATACCTCGGACCTATTCCTTCAGTTAACCCACCATAAACTGCTGACCTTTTAATATTATCTTTAATAACCTGATGTGTTGATAAATTTGTATACGCCATGTAACAATTTTCTATATTTTTTAGTTCATAATCTGTGTCTGCAGAAAATGGCACTATAAATTCATCTCCAGTTTGTACCATAAGCTCATCAAAATTAATACTTTTTTTAGATACCCTTGCAGGTGTTCCTGTTTTAAATCTTCTTAACTCTATGCCTAAATTTTTAATATTTTCAGAAAGTTTTGTTGAACTATGCATTCCATCAGGACCACTTTCATATGTCTTTTCTCCAACAAATATTTTTCCTTTAAGGTACGTACCTGTACAAATAATAGCTACTTTAACTTTATAAACTGCCCCTAAGTCCGTAACTACAGCAGAAACTTTTCCGCTATCATCAATTCTTATCTCAACGATTTCACCTTGTTTAATATCCAAATTGTCTTGATGCTCTAAAACTTTCTTCATGTATTTATGGTATTCTTTTCTGTCACATTGTGCTCTAAGGCTGTGAACTGCAGGTCCTTTACCTCTGTTTAACATACGAGATTGTAACATTGTATGGTCTGCAGCTCTACCCATTTCTCCACCAAGCGCATCTATTTCTTTAACCAAATGCCCTTTTGCCGTACCACCAATTGATGGGTTACATGGCATATTTGCAATTGCATCCATTGAAATACAAAATATAATTGTACTAAGACCTAACCTTGATGCAGCTAAAGCTGCTTCACAACCTGCATGACCAGCTCCAATTACAGCTACATCATAACTACCAGCATCATATTCCATTATCCATAATTCCTCTTTTTAATTAAATTTTACTTAAACTTTAAATTTTAATTACTTTGTGTAACATTATTACTATTTTGTTCTTGTTGTTGAACTTCACCAGACTGTTGCATATTATTATTCAAAATTTCTTCATTAACTGTAGCCGAAACATGTGCATTACAAGCTCCGCCGGCTTTATTAGTAGATTTATAATAACCCTCGCCACCAATAGGGCAATAAGTATTAGCAATATTACCTGTTTGACTACAATAAGGCAATTTAACAACGCTGTCGCAAACAGGGAATGTTATATTCGGCAAATTACTATGCAGTGGCTCCATAACATTTTTCCAAATAATTGGTGTAGGGTAACGACCATATTTTATTTGCTTTGGCTCATCATAACCATACCAAACAACACCTATATAATATGGAGACATGCCAACAAACCATAAATCTTTATCATCAGTTGTAGACCCAGTTTTACCCGCTAATGGCAAGGAACCAAATTTAGCAGCTCTGCCGGTACCTTGTGGACCATTAATTACTCTTTGTAAAAGCTGATTCATAATCATTGCAGTATCTGGTGAAATAACACTTTTGGGTGTCACATCTTTTTCTAAAATCAAGTTACCTTTATTATCTAAAATTTTTGTGTAAGAATATGGTTTAGTAAAGTACCCTCCATTGGCATAAATCTGGTATGCACCAGCCAACTCTAAAACCTTAACTCCTTTTGTAACTCCTCCTAAAGCCATACCGGAAAGGTTAATATCCGAAAAAATCTTTCCATCAATTTTTTCTTTTTCTACTAATGTTGTCATTCCTAATTTCTTAGTTAAAAAATCAAAACTTTTCTGAGGTGTTAATTCTCTGCAAATTCTTACAGGAATTGTGTTGTTTGAGAGTTGAACCGCTTTATCTATCGTCATTTTTCCATAATATGAACCATAATAATTGAGCGGCCATTTTTTACCATTGTTATCTATTGGTGCATCATCCCACATAGAAGAATAAGTTATTAAATCATGTTCTATAGCTGGCCCATAAACTGCTATAGGTTTCATTGTAGACCCTGGTTGCCTTTTAGCTTGAGTAGCACGGTTGTAAACTCTTGCTGCTTCTTTCTTTCCTCGTCCCCCTACCAAACCTAAAATTTTGCCGTTTGTGTCTAAAATAACCATTGCAGCTTGAGGTTTGTCTCCAGCCCTTAAAACAGGGAAAGTATTATCATCTTCAAATTTTTTCTCTAAATGTTCTTGTATGTCCATATCAACTGTTGAATAAATTTGAAAACCGCCTGAAAAGATTTGATCTTCTGCATACGCTCTGGTGTACCCTTTTTCAGCTACTAAATCATCAATAATTTCTTCTATTAAATTGTCTACAAAATAGTTCTGAACTTTTTTATTATTTTCATTGTCATTTCTTTCAACTAGCTTAATATCTTCTTTAACTGCTTGATTATACCTTTCTTCATCTTTAATCAAGCCCAAATCTAGCATCTTTTTCAAAATATAGTTTCTACGTTCTCTATTAGCATCTGGGTGCTTAAACGGATTGTATTTTGCAGGGTTTTGTGTAATAGCCACAATTGCAGTTGCTTCAACCAACGACAAATCTTTAGCATTTTTATTAAAATATGTATTAGCAGCTGCTTCGATGCCGTTTGCTCCGCTACCAAAATAAACAATATTTAAATAACCTTCTATTATCTGTTCTTTACTATAATTTTTTTCCAAATAAATAGCTTCTAAAATTTCTCTTATTTTTCTTTCATATTTTATTTCATTTTGCTTGGTTATATTTTTTATTAACTGTTGAGTAATAGTTGAACCACCCTGACGGCTTCCATAGATATGAAACACTTCATTTAAAAAAGCCCCCATAGTTCTTTTCCAGTCAACTCCATTATGTTGCAAATATCTTTGGTCTTCTGTTGCAATTACAGCTTGCATTAAATATTTAGGCATTCCATCAATGTCTACCCAAATTCTATTTTCATTTTTAAACAATTTTTGAATCTCTTTAGGCTCTTCTGTTTTTTTATCATTGCAATAAATTATAGTCGTATAATCAACCTTATAACTATCTAAATCTAATGCCTTGTTACCACTAAGTAATTTCAAAAAATAAATAGACAACAAACTAACAACAATACAACATGTAATTATGAAAATCAAAAAAATAACTAATATTGTCTTCCAAATGTAAGACAATATTGTTTGTTTATTGATATTGCCATGCATTTTCAAATTTTATCAACTCCATCATACTTAACCTTAATAATATAATTTTAATTTTTTTTATTAAGATATTGTTTAACTGCCAGCTGATCACATCTCTCATTTTCTTTGTGCCCATTATGTCCTTTAATCCATAAAAATCTCACTTTATGAATCTTGAGCAATTCTATCAGTTGCTGCCACAAATCAACATTAAGCACTGGTTTTCTATCTGCTTTGCGCCAATTATTTTTTTGCCAATTATCAAGCCAACCTTTTGTTATAGCATCTACTACATACTTTGAATCTGTTTTAATGTTTACATTACACGGACGTTTTAAAATTTTAAGACCTTCAATTACTGCTGTAAGTTCCATTCTGTTGTTGGTGGTATGATTTTCTCCACCACATAATTCTTTTTCCACACCATTACATTTTAAAATTACCCCATAACCTCCAGGTCCAGGGTTACCAGAACACGCTCCATCTGTAAACATTTCTACAGTTTTTAATTTATTAGTCATAAATATTCGCCTTTACAAAAAATCAAAATCTAAAATTTAGCAAAATAATAAAAATTAAGCTTATTTCTAAAAATATATTAATAAAAAATCAAAAACATACTATTAAATTAAATTTACTCTTCTTTATAGAGATATATATTAGATTCATCTTTATTTTTAGGCTTATAAGCGAATAATTTCAAACATAAAAATGTAATAGGTACTCCTAATCCAGCTGCAACAATACAACATAGCAAATAATTCAAATGCAAAATATTAGATAAATAAATTACTATAACCAATTGTATTATAAAATTTGGTATGTATGAAATTAAAAATTTAATATACCTTACTATTGATAACTCTTTTTTAAATATTATAGAATTATTCAATAAATAACCTACAACTGTACTCAAAAGGTAACCGGTACAAAAAGCCAATATTTTATCTGAAATTACATATGCCAATAAAAACTCAATTAAAACACCATTAAATGTGTTAATAAACCCTACCAATATAAATAATATAAAATCTCTAGATAAAAATAAACTCATTAACCTCTTCATTAACGGTAATTTATATGAAGACCAATTAACTAATCCATCACCAATAACAATGTAACTTTTTTCAGCTAATTTAGCTAAAGGTGCATCAGAAAGAGAATCTGAATAAAACTCTAAAATTTTATAATTTTGCATTTCTTTATCCAGCCTATCAACTTTTTGATTGCCGTAACAATTTTTACCAATAATTTTGCCACTAGTTTTGTCTGCATTTGTTGCAATAAGTTTTTTCACTTTTAAATAATCATAACAAATTTTTTCAAGCAAACAATATGGCGACGCTGAAATTATAACATCGTTAGAATGACTTTTTTCAATATACCATTTTTTAATTTTAAATTTGTGTTCATTCCAAAAATCATCTAAAACTAAGTCAAAATCATCTAAATGTTTAAAATAGCTCAAAAAATCAGACTTAAAAGCCGTCCATTTGTAAAAGCCAAAAATATATTTAATAAAAGCCCACATCATAAACCCAAATTGCTTTTTAACTTGTGGGTAATTTTTTAAACAAAATTTAAAAAAATCACGCGTAACATCGCCATCATATATAGTTTCATCAAAATCATAGACGTATATTTTTTCCATATTACCACCTTTATAAATAATTAATAAAAGCGACTATACGCCGCTTTTAACAGTTCATTATGGAGCTACTGACCGGATTCGAACCGGTGACCTGCTCATTACGAATGAGCTGCTCTACCAGCTAAGCTACAGCAGCAAGCAATTAATTAAAAAATAAATATCAAAAATTAAAATATTACCGTCTAATTAATATTGTAATAAAAAATATTAATTAGTCAAGAATAAAATTAAAATATATTTTAAAATAATTAAATTTTTTTATTTTCCTAAATTGTAATATCTCAAATGCTAATGAAATATATTATTTATGTAACTGCTTCCTATGTTTAAGATCTTAACAATATGGAATGATAATACATTAATAATTCATTGTCGAATTTAATCAAATTTCAAAAATAATCACTATTTGTGTATTTATGTTTAATTCACATTAAATTTATATCACTTTATGTGTTTAATAATCAAATATTTGTTAAATCATATTGACAAAAATTATTTGAAAGTTTATAATAGGACGGTAGAGTTAAATTTTTAATTAAAGGAGTATAATTAGATTATGAATAATTTAAAGAAATTTTTATCTATTTCAATTGCAAGCGTAGCTATGTTATCTCTTTTTGCTGCTTGTAAAAAATCAGAACCAGCTCAGGAAGCTCCTGAAGCAACAGTTACTGATGATGTTAACGTTGACGAAGATATGAATGTTGAAGAAAATGCTGATGCTACTGAAGAAGCTACTACTGAAGATGAAGTTCAAACTGAAACGACTTCAGATGTAGATTCAGCTACTGAAGAAACAGAAGCGAAATAATTCAATATTTTTTTAACTCTAAAAATTTATTAATTAGGAGGATTCTGATTTATTTATCGGAATCCTTTTTTGATTACTTTTATAACAACTATTTTAAAAAACATCAAAAATAACCTTTAAATAATTTAGGAGGTACATGCAAATATGAAAATGATAATGGCAGTAATTTCAAATGAAGATAATGCTAAACTTTCATCTGAACTAAATAAGGCTGGTTTTTTTGTTACAAAATTGTCATCAACTGGAGGATTTTTAATGTCTGGTAACACTACATTAATGACTGTTACCGAAGATGATAAAGTAGATACTATAATTGATATATTTAAAAAATTTAGCAATAAACGTACCAAAATGGTTGCATCATCTGCTTCTTTCGGAATGGATATGAATATGTCCATACCAGTAGAAGTTAGCATTGGAGGAGCTACAATTTTTGTTTTAAACGTAGAACAATACAAAAAATTATAAAGATTCAGGAGATAAACGTTACATTGTTCCAAAAAATATATGGTAATGAATTACAAAAAAAAATCATCTCTTCAATGATAAAAAAAGACAAACTAGTACACACAATAATTTTAGCAGGAGATAAAGGTCTGGGCAAACTCACTTTTGCTAAAGAAATAGCAAAACAAGTGGCATATGCAAACAATTTAAATAAAAACATAGAAAATTGCGTAGACATAAATATTATTGATGGCAACATATATGGCTCAATAGCCATAAACAACATCAGAGATATCAAATCTAAAATAAACATTGTTCCACATGAAGGCATCAGAAAAATTCAAATAATAGCCAATAGCGAAAAGATGACGATTGCTGCTCAAAATGCTATTCTTAAATCTCTTGAAGAACCATCTCAATCAACAATATTTATTTTAACCACTTCAAACATTTGCAAATTATTAGCAACAATAAAATCACGCGCTATAGTTATTAATATGTCTGAATTATCAGAACCAGAAGCTATTAAAATTTTATCCTCAAGATCTTCAACAAACCAAATTTCAAATATAACACTATTGGTTAAAATATTCGGAGGCAACATTGGTTTAGTCGAAAGTTTACTCAACAGCATTTCAGAACATTCTGATGTAATTAAAAATTGTGAAGATTTGTTATTTTCCATCACATCTGGTAGCAGATATAAAATAATGAACATTCTTTCTCAATATCAAAATTCCGCATCATTATCTTCATTTTTAGAAATTTTTAAAATCTATTTTGAAAAAATTTTAAAAACTCATCTAACAAAAAAAAATTTAGATGCGTTACTAATTAATCATTCCTCTGAAAATTTTTCATTTTTAGAAAAATATATTTATATATCTGATTTAATAAATAAAACCATCGAGTATATGGAATCAAACGCTAATTTTAACTTATTAGTAACTTGGTTAAATTCCAACTTAATAAAATAAAGGCTGTGTTTTATAAATGAAAATAAAATTTGGACCAGCAGGTACTAACTTAGCTTTTTCAATGAACAAAAAAAACAAACTGATTATGTTCCCTGCTTACTTAGCTCAATCAAATTTAAATGCTTTAGAATATCAGTGTGGGCATGGAATAAGAATAAGCGCTGAGGCCGCTAAATTATTTGGTGAAGAATGCAAAAAAAATTCTATATTTTTGTCAATTCATTCACCATATTATATTTCTCTTTCTAGCACCGAAGCTCAAAAAAGAGAAAATAGTGTAAATTACATTTTACAAACTGCAATTCTAGCTAAAGCTATGGATGCTAAAAGAATAATAATACACAGTGGGTCTTGTGCAAAAATTTCACGTGCAGAAGCTCTTAATTTAGCTAAACAAACATTAACTGATTCACTTTACGCTTTAAAAAATAACAACTTGTCAGATATTATTTTATGCCCCGAGGTGATGGGTAAAATTAACCAACTTGGAACATTGCAAGAAGTGATAGAGCTTTGTAAAATTCAAGAAAATATTTTACCTTGTATTGACTTTGGACATTTAAATGCCAGGTTATTTGGCACACTTAACACTTTAGATGATTACAAATTTATTTTTTTTGAAATTGCCAATAGTCTTGGTGAATATAGATTAAAAAATATGCATATACACTTTTCTAAAATTGAGTACACTAAACCTGGAGGTGAAAAACGCCATTTGACTTTTTCTGACAAAACATATGGCCCACAATTTGAACCATTGGCAAATTTGTTGGTCCAAAAATCGGCCACCCCCGTAATCATCTGTGAATCTGCTGGAACTCAAGTTGAAGATGCTATAACTATGCAAGCTATTTATCAAGAAACTTTACAAAAAAATAACAATCAATTTTGAGTATAATATCTTATAGAATGGTACAAAATAATTACATCATAGTTAATAAGGAGTGAATATAACATGGGCAAATCACCAAAAAAACCATCCGACAAAAACAAACCTAATAATACTCAAGATTGTTCTAATTGCACAAATAACGCCGCATCTTCGTCTAAAGACAAAAAAAATAAATAAAACTAATAATCCCCCTGACTTATATAATATGTACCCTTAATATTATAATATCTATATTTTGTGTGTACATCTTATTTTGTCGGGGGTTCTTATATCAAAAAAGTTGCATAATAAAATGCAACTTCCAGAAATTTACGTTTATTTTTTATTTTAAATTCTCTTATTTTAATAACATTGCATCTCCAAAACTGTAAAATCTATAATTATATTTTTTAGCTTCTTCATATGCATTTAAAACAAATTCTCTACCTGCAAAAGCAGACACTAACATAATTAAAGTGCTTTCTGGCAAATGAAAGTTAGTTATAAGACAATCAATAATTTTAAACTCATACGGCGGATAAATAAAAATATCAGTTGTACCAGAACAAGCTTTAATTTTGCCATCAAACAAATTAGCTACCGTCTCTAATACTCTGCAAGTCGTGGTGCCAACTGCAAAAACTTTCTTACCATTGCATTTAGCCTCATTCACAGCATCTGCCACATCACTACTAATATAGTAAGATTCTGAATGCATTTGGTGCTTAGTTACATTATCAACTGTAACTGGTCTAAATGTACCAATACCCACGTGTAACGTAATATATTGTATCTTGACTCCCTTATTCTTAATTTTTTCTAAAAGCTCTTTAGTGAAATGAAGCCCAGCTGTTGGTGCTGCAATAGAACCCAGGTTTTTAGAGTACACCGTTTGATATCTTTCTTTATTACTAAGTTTTTGGGTTATATAATGTGGAAGTGGCATTTGTCCAATATTATTAATAACATCAAAAAAATTTCCTTGATGCTTAAACTCTACTACTCTGTTTCCATTATCTAACACATTTATCAAAATTGCTCTTAATTCACCATTATTAAAAATTACTTCATCGCCTATTTTTAGCCTTTTAGCAGGTTTAACTAAAACCTCCCAAACATCTAATTCAACCTGCTTAACTAATAACAATTCTATGCTTGCACCTGTAATTTTATTACCTATTAACCTGGCTGGCAAAACTTTAGAATCATTTAATACTAGTAAATCTCCAGGAGTTAAATAATCAACAATATTATAGAAATGTTTATGCTCTATCGCTTGTGATTTTATATCTGCAACCATTAACTTAGAATAATCTCTGGGCTCTTGAGGACTTTGAGCAATAAACTTATTCGGTAAATCATAATAAAATAAGGACTTCTCCAAAATAATTATCTCCTAAATATATAGTTAATTTTTAAATCTTATTCACAAAAAGTTATTAAATAGCTTGAAATTGACTGTTGTACATACCAGCATATAATCCATTAATTCCCATCAGATCATCATGCGAACCAAATTCAACAATTTCCCCTTCATCAATAACAAAAATTACATCCGCATTTCTTACTGTACTTAATCTATGAGCTATAATCAAACTCGTTCTGTCTTTCATTAAATTATCCATTGCTTTTTGAATCAAGCCTTCTGTTTTTATGTCCACAGAACTTGTTGCTTCATCTAAAATTAAAATTTGAGGGTCAGCCAACATTGCTCTAGCAATAGTTAACAACTGTTTCTCTCCTTGAGAAATGTTGACTGCTCCATCTTCAATTGGTGTTTTGTACCCTTGAGGCAAGGTTTTTATAAAATGGTCTACATATGCCATTTTAGCTACTTCTTTTACTTCTTCATCCGTAGCATTTAATTTAGAATACCTTATGTTGTCTGCCACCGATCCGCTATATAACAAAGAATCTTGTAACACCCTAGAAAATACGCTTCTTAAATCATGTTTAGCAACGCCAGATATATCAACATCATCAATATAAATATTACCGCTATTTATTTCATAAAACCGCATTAGCAATTTTACAATTGTTGTTTTACCAGACCCTGTCGCACCTACAAATGCTACTTTTTGGCCTGCTTTTACTGAAAAAGAAATATTTTTAACAATGTTTTGCCCTGCATTGTAACCAAAACAAACATTTTTAAAAGTTATATTGCCTTTTACTTCTTTTGGCATGTGATTATTTATTTTTTCATCTTGATTCTCTTCTTCAGCATCTAAAAATTCAAAAACTCTTTCAGAAGACGCAACTATTCGCTGGACAACAAAAGTTATATTTGAAATTTGAGAAAGTGGATTTTTTAAACTTTTCACATAACTTACAAAAGACTGTATATCACCAACAGTTATTGCACCATATAAAGTTAAAACACTAGCTGTAGCTACAACTAACAAATAATTAACATCAGTTAAGCAAAAGACAATTGGCAAAGACAAACACGAAAAAAATGATGCCTTCCAAGAATATTTATATAATTCATTATTAATTTTTTCAAACTGCTTCTTAGATTTTTCTTCTGCATTAAAATATTTAACAATACTATTTTGAGAAAAAACTTCTTCTATGTATCCATTAACATCACCTAATGATTTTTGTTGACCTTTAAAAAACTTTTGAGTATGCTTAACAACAAACTGTATGCTAAACTATGTAGCAGGAACTACAAAAAAAGCAACTGTTGCACAAATCCAGTTTATTGTGTACATCATAATAATTGTTCCTGTGACCATAATTATTGCGGTAATTGTTTGAGTAACCGCATGACTCAGCATACTTGTCATCATATAAACATCATTTGTCAACCTAGAAAGTATGTCACCTTTAGAAG
>CAYPLT010000026.1:0-11478 GCA_964411695.1 uncultured Candidatus Soleaferrea sp. | reverse complement strand
TTTTTCATATTCTTCTAACAATGAAGCTCTTTCCGGATGAAACATTCCAAAATTACAACATTTAACCATGGTGTCATCAATATTTGTAACATTACCATTAAGTTTAACTAAAGACATTTTGGTAATAGCCATTATCAAATAACCCCCTTTTAACAACTTAACCAATCTTCTTAACACCATAAAATAAAAATATTTTATATGACTAGTAATTTTTTTATCTCTTCTGGTGGAAATTTATAAGAAATACATTCTATAATAGTTATAATGTTTTTTAACTCTATTTCAGTAAGGTATATATAGCATATCATAGTATATTGACATGAATTTGAAAATTTAATATTTTTACTTAATACATTATACAAAATTTTATCACTTATTAAATTTATGTTCGATAAGTCTTCACCTTGAAAATATTTTTTATATTTTGTAGAATATATTATATCACACAACTCATCTACATCATCAACATCAATCATTTTGTCTATAATTGACTCGTTTAAATTTAAATAAAAAGGCATTAAACATTTTTTAATGTACTTTTTCTCTTTATTAAAATATTTTTTTAATCTATAAATAATAGATATATTAAAAATTTCTATTGTAAATAAAATTGCGGATTTAGTTTTTTCATCTTTTTTGTTTATTTTAGAAAGTATTGTTTTATAAAATGCTTTTCTAAGTTCCGTTTCACACCTAACTACATCAATTTTGCCATTTTCTGGTCTACACATTTTTAATGGTTCATAATATATTGTTCCTTTGGCAATATTAACTAAATCTTCATAAGATTGAACTGACGTTATTTTTTTCAAATCCATCCTTGTGTATTTTAGCAAAAAAACAGGTAAATCCACTGCATATTTTTGCATTTTTCCAATATTAAACAATCTAATAGCTGTTATCATTTGCTCCATTTCATTCTGCAAAATCATATATTTAAATATGTTAACTTCATCTGGCAATTTGTAATGAATAAACTTTGTGTATTGTTCAAAAATTGCTATTTTTAATAACAACTCAAACTGCCCTCTGTGAATTGAATTTTCATTACAAGACTCCAAAGCTGATTTATACGGAGTTTCATTTTTAAGATAATTAATAACACCAGCAATTGAATACTGATTAACTAATTGCTCATAATCTTTAACTGTCAACTTTTTAGCATATAAAGCTCTGAGTTTTGTAGCTATAACGTTAGCAGTCTCTTTGACATACATAAAATACAATCCCCTTAATAATCAATTTTGCTCTAAAATATTGTTAAATATTTTATTTTCTATGTCTTTATGGTTTTGATAATAATTTTTTTCTAATTTCTCTATCAAAACATCATATTTGTCTTTAATTTGTCGACAACTATCTTTGATTTTTCTTGATTCTTCTTCTTTAACTTTATTCAATCTAATTTGAGCTTTATCATCATATTTCAGTTCAAATTCTTTTTGAGCAACTGCAATTGAATTCAATACGTTCTGAGATTTTATCTCTGCTTCATCTACTATTAACCTAGCCTTTTTGTCTATTTCTATTAAATTATTAATAACACTATCCATAAAATAATATCTCCTAACACCTTTTAATAATAATCAGCATACAATAATTACAGCTAATAAATATCTTAACATATATATTATACCATTGTATTATACCATAAAATAAATAAAGTATCAAGATTTTTTGATTACATAATTTTTTTAATTATTAAATTTTTTTAATTTCAGCTTCTTCTATGAATTTCATATTTTGCAATTTACGTAACAAAAAAATACATTTTAAGCATTTTCTATTGCAAAATATATGTAATATATTATATAATAGATGTAGATATTTTTGATATAATTATTAGTAAAGAGGAGTCTGTTCTAAAATGAAAGAATTTATGATAGATATAAATGACATCTTTAAAATTAGATCTCTAGTTAATATTTCTAATGATTTTGACTTTGATATTACACTATCTTCTGACGGATATTCTGTAAGTGCCAAATCTATAATAGGCATATTTACTTTTGATATAACAAAACCCATAAAAATTACAATTCATAGTGATGATTGCGATGAATACATAGCTAAAATCAAAGATTTCATTGTTACTGTAAGATCTAACGCTTAAACATTACATAAAATATAAAAAATTTAAAGATATCTTAAAATGCAGGCGATGCTTAACAATTAAAGTGCTCGTCTGTATTTTTTTATTAAAATTTTTGTAATGCTATATAAAATATTTTTATTTTATGATATAATATATTTATAAATATTATTATACTTAGGAGATGTGCATATGAAATTACAAAAAATTGGTGTTTTAACTAGCGGAGGCGACGCGCCAGGTATGAACGCAGCTATAAGGTCTGTTGTTAGAACTGCCATATTCAACAATATAGAAGTTGTCGGAATAAAACGCGGTTACAATGGCCTTTTAAATTCAGACATCATACCTTTAAATATAAGAGATGTGTCTGACATTATTCACCGTGGAGGCACTTCTTTATTCACAGCAAGATGTTTAGAATTTAAAACAGAAGAAGGCATTAACAAAGTTGTAGAAAACGTAAAAGCTAACAATATAGACGGTTTAATTGTTATTGGAGGTGACGGCACTTTTAGAGGCGCAAGAGACCTTTCCAAAAGAGGAATTAAATGCGTTGGCATACCCGCTACCATTGACAACGACATTGGTTGTAGCGACTACACAATAGGGTTTGACACTGCTTTAAACACAGCTATGGAAATGATTGATAAGTTAAGAGACACAGCTCAGTCTCACGACAGATGCACTGTGGTTGAAGTTATGGGTCACCGTGCAGGTTACATTGCACTAGAAACAGGTATTGCTTGTGGTGCTACTTTCATAATTGTTCCCGAAATTCCAAACATAAACAATAACGACATAGTAAAAAAAATAAAAGAGATTCAACAAACAGGCAAAAAACATTTCATCATTGTAGTTGGTGAAGGTTATGGAAAAACAAATGAACTTGCTCAATATATTTCTGAAAAAACAAGTCTAGAAACAAGAGTAGCAGTTTTAGGGCACGTTCAAAGAGGAGGATCTCCTTCCGTTCGAGACAGGGTGACCGCTACCGAAATGGGTAATATTGCCGTTAAACTCTTAATGAACGAAGAAAAAAGCAAAGTTGTAGTAGAAAAAAAGGGAAAAATAACCTCAATGGACATTGAAATTGCTTTAGACACACCTAAACAGTTCAATATCGATTTATATAACATTGAACAACAAGTTTCATTATAAATTTTATATAGTCTCTTCCGCTCATTTAAACTTTGGAAGAGATTTTTATAATATACATTAAAATTAAGGATGTGTAAAAAATTAAACCTTTAAAGCTTTCTATTTCGGCATTTGGAAGTTTTGTCAACAAAACAGAAATTGATTTCTCTCTTTTAAATCAACATTCTTTGTTTCTCATAACAGGGCCAACTGGTGCTGGAAAAACCACAATACTTGACGCCATAACATTTGCTCTTTTTGGCGAATCTAGTGGTGACACAAGACAAACAGAAAATTTTAAAAGTGATTACTGTGACCCATCTACTCTTTGTTATGTAACTTTAGAATTTCAATTAAAAGGCAAACAATACACTATTGAGCGTTACCCTAAGCAGAAAAAAAAAATCTGCCAGAAAAGATGGCATTATAACAATAAATTCAAAAGCTAGATTAATTTTAGATGACGGCACAGAAATAATTGGAGTAGAAAACGTAAACCAAAAAATAACAGAATTATTCGGCCTAACCTATAAACAATTTAAGCAAATCATAATACTTCCTCAAGGTGAATTTCGCAAACTTTTAGAATCTAACAGCGAAGACAAACAAGAAATTTTTAGAAAAATTTTTAATACTGACATATATGAAAAATTTTGTAATGTTCTATCTGATAAAACTAAAAATATTACCGACTCAATTAAAGAAATAAAATTAACAATTAACAGTTATATAAATTCCATTGATTGTAGCGATGATGAACCCCTTAAACAATTAATCTCTGATTTTTCAAAAAATAATCTTCAAGGTAATAAACTAAATTTAAATTTAATTATTTCACAATTAAATTCTAATATTAACAATAACAAAATATATTACAACAAAATACAGAATAAAATTTCATCTTTGGAAGAACAAAAAAATAATATTATTAAGAAATTTACAAGTATTAAAATAATAGAAGAAAAAAAAATAAGGTTAGATAACACTAAATCTAAGTTAAGTTCTATTTTAGAAGAAAAACGAATACTTTTGCAAAAATTAAAAACATCAAATTCAAAATTTTGTGAAATTTCCGCACAAAAAGACGACATACCAAATTTAATTACAACACAAAACGAACTTGTAAATCAGTTAAATAATTTAAACAAAATAAATAGTTTAACTTTAGAATTAAATTTATTAATCGAGCGAAAAAATAATATTAACAAAAATATTAATGACTTAATATCTGCAGAAAACAAATTAAATTTAATTGATGACATAAAAAATCAATCTGAAATTTTAAATAAACTTAAAGAGCTTATAGCTTCTATTGATATATATAATAATATATATATAGAATACAAAACCTCTGAAAATGATTATTTAATGGCTTATAAGCAATTTTTAGCAGGTCAAGCTGGCTTTTTAGCTCAAAACTTAATTCACAATTCACCTTGCCCGGTTTGTGGTTCAATTTCTCACCCACACAAAGCCACCTTACAACAAAATACACCCTCTGAAAATGCCGTTAATAATTTGTCTTTAAAAACTAAAAAATTAAGAGATAAAATTGCAAATTTAGATATAAAACTTTCTGAAAACTACAATTTCATAAAAGAAAATATTCAAAATTTAAAAAATATTCCATTTGAAAATATTTTAAACCAAAAAGATAAATTTAAAAAGTATGCCGTAGAATATGAAAATTTAATTAGCCAACAAACCCAGCAAATTAATTTAATTAAAATAGATGTTTCCAATTTAAACTTGGAACAAACTCAAAATAAAATTAAAAATTTAAAAGAATCAGTTATAACTTTAAATACACAAACAGAATCAATAAAAAATCAAATTTTAGAAAACCAATCAAAACTATCTTCCGACAATAATATTCAATCTATAAATATAAAAATATCTGAAATAAAAAATCAAATTCAAACCATAGAAACAAATTATCATTTCTACAACAATGAATATTTAAATGTCAAAAAACTTTATGACCAAATTTGTCAAGAAGTTAAACATTTAACTGACGAAATAGAATTACTTGAATCTCAACTACAATCAAGCAATTTTGATAATACATCAGAAGAGCTTGAAAAATTAGAAATAAATCTAAATGAAATTAATAAAGCACTAAGTCAATTGAGAGAGAATCATTCATTTATAACAGCAAAATTAAAGTTAAACACAAAACAATACGAAAATATTATACAATCAATTGACCAATATAATGACCTGCTTAACATTTACTCTGATTATGCTTCTCTTTCTGAAGTAGCCAACGGCAAAAACCCAAAACGCATTTCACTTGAACGCTATATTTTAGCTTCTTATTTTCAAGATGTAATTGATGCGGCAAACATCAAATTTTCTGAAATGACAGGTTACAGATATTTGCTTAAACGAAAAGAAGAAAAAGAAAAAAATAATAAAGCTTCTGGTCTTGACTTAGAAATTATAGATAATTACACAGGTAAAACTCGTCATATTAACACTTTATCAGGCGGAGAATCTTTTAAAGCTTCACTATGCTTAGCTCTTGGTTTAGCTGAAGTTGTACAAATGAATGCAGGCGGAGTAGAAATAGACACACTATTTATTGATGAGGGGTTCGGTACTTTAGACTCAGAATCTTTAGACAGTACCATTGAAGCTTTAAATTCTTTAAAAAGAACCGGCAGATTAATAGGCATAATTTCTCATGTAAATGAATTACAAGAAAGAATACCTGCAAAACTAATTATTACACCTTCAAAAAAAGGTAGCCATATTACAATAAAATGCTAACCCAACTTTATATTTATCTACATAAAGATAACCATTAATTTAATTACTGCATAAATAAAATAGATAACAAAAATTTATGTCTGTAATTAAAAATCAATGGTTATTTTTTATTTCTTATTTTTTAATAAAACACAATTCATAAAACATTTTTTGTAATTAAAGTTGGTAATTAGCTACAATCTTATCATCTTCTGCATTAATTGAAATTACCCTATTTCTTCTCAAATCTGCTTTAAAAATATATTTTTTATTATTATACTTACCTTCAACATACAAAATATCATTTTTAATATCACATTTATCATACTGACCATTGTAAACCATATCTTCAATTTTAAGAATTACACTAAGTGGAAATTGATTTAACATAAAATTATCATTTACATTAGATGATAAATTTTGATATTTTATAACTACACCTTCATCACCATAAATAATCTGCGCACCAGACATTATATTAGGCTCAACAATATTAAATACTATTCCATCATCTGCTTTATTTATGCTTCCTTTCATAATTCCATTGTCACCAGTAATTTCAACATTAGCTTGATACTTTTTTTGTAACTCTAAAACTGTATCTTTTGTAGATTTAGATGTTTTAAAAAACAAATTACAAATTTGCAACTTAGCAAAATTAAAACCAAAAACACCAACTATAATTACAGCAAAAATAACAATCAAAGATAATAAATATCTTTTCAAAATATAATTTATTTTCAAAACCAAAACCACCTTTAAAGTAAGAGTCTTCGCCTCGTCATTCAACACACAACAGGGGCTTCAACACCTAAGAAGCAAGTTTCATCTTGTCACAGTTATAATATTTTTAAAAATAATCTACCTATTTGCTTCCAAAAACACATCACATAAATAGTTTATTAAGTCTGAAGGTAACATACAATATTTAGATTTTTTACTTGCACAATATTCAGCAGCTTTAGAATGCAAATAAACACCACAAATTGCTGCATCTTCAACACCTTGAGCTACTAAACCCGCTATTATTCCAGCAAGTACATCCCCACTTCCGCCTTTAGACAAACCAGAATTACTATAAATATTTATATACATTTTACCTGTTTCATCAACCACAGTAGTATTATAATCTTTTAAAACTACAGTTACATTATATTCTTTAGCAAAATTTGTTATAACCTCATATCTTGAATTAATAACATCTTCAGTTGTTGTTTTTAACAGCCTTGCCATCTCGCCAATATGAGGAGTTAAAATGACTTTTGCATTAGTTTCTTTTAAAATTTCAAGATTTTCAGCTAAAATATTCAATCCATCTGCATCTATGATGAGCTGACACTTAGCCTCTGTTACAACACTTTTAAAAATTGTTTTAGTTTCATCATTAATACCCAAACCACAACCTATTAAACAAGCAGAAGCATTTTTCAGTTCATTTAATATTTGTGGCAAACTGTTAGAAGAAAGCGTACCATAATTATTGTAAGGTAGCGTTAAAAATTTAGATTCTAACATTTTTGACGCCATGCTTAATATTACATTTCTTGTAGATGCTAAAGTTACAATTCCAGCACCAACTCTTAAAGCTCCCATTGTAGAAAGAGCAGCTGCACCCATCATATTGTTGCAGCCAGATATATTTAACAATTTACCATAATCACCTTTATTACCATTTTCTGACTTTGGATTAAGGCTACCCCAAACTATTTCATCATCAATTAAAAAAATTTCAGACTCTATGCTATCTATGATTTCTGTTTTTATTCCAATGTCAGTCACTGCTACACTGCCACAATAATCTTTAGCAGGAAGCATAATATTAGCAGGTTTCAAAGCAATAAAACTAATTGTGTAGTCTGATTTAAAACAATCTTTATCAATTTCTCCCGTATCAGTAATAATGCCAGTAGGAATATCTACAGCAAATTTTACAGCTTTGCTTTTATTCCACAAAATATTTAAAGCTTTTAGTTCATCAGACAAAACCCCATTAAAACCAATACCAAATATTGCATCAACTAAAATATCTGCTTCTTCTATTAGATGACTAACTTTATTAACATCATCTGTGTCAAAAATTTTTAAACCCAATTTTTGAGCTTTAATTTTTGCTACTAAAACATGTTCACTTTTAGGCTCACCTTTAATCGATATCACATCAACGTTTACATAATCGTTATAAAGTTTTTGCGCTGTCACGTACCCATCGCCACCATTATTACCATTGCCACAAATAACTACAATTTTTTTATTTTTGTAATCAGACATCTTTTTCTTAATAAAACAATAAACAGCATACCCGGCATTATTCATTAAAACTTCGTCTGTTAAACCATTTTCATTTGCCAAATTTTCACACAACTTAATTTGAGAACTTGTTAAAATTTTCATTATATTACACCCTCTTAATAATTTTTTTACGTCATTTTTCAAATTATTTTTTATTTATTTTACCATATAAAACTATTAAAATCAACAGCTAATAACCACACAAAAAAATATGCACTCAAAAAATTCTATAATTTAATGAGTACATATATATCATAAATTTTATTGCCTAAAGCTGGTAAATTGCATGTAGTCCTCAATTATGGCCTTAGAACGTTTAAGACTTTTAGAAATTGTAGACTTGTCTTTGCCTAATGTATCTGCTATATCTTGCATTGTAAGTTTATTATCATAGTACATATATAAAATTTGCTTTTGAGCACTTGTTAACTTTTTTCAACCACCGATTCTAAAATCTTACATTGCCTTTGAATATTTTCATGGTTATCACCAGAAAAGCTAGACATATAAAGCTCATAGCTAACTTTACCATCTATAATATCGGTATACATAACTTTTTGAACTCTTGACATAATTTCATACACTCCTAAAAATTGATTTAATTTAAGCAAAAAATACGTTTGTATATACAACATATATATTAAAATAAATTTATTTTGTTCACAAATATAATTTACCATATTTTTCGATAATAGTCAATACATAAAATAAAAATTTATTAAAATCATTTATATGCATAATTATTGTTTTAAAAATTCAAATATTTAATACTAAATAAATAACGTATTATTAAAATTTTTATGTTTTGTTTTGTATATATTGCGTTGTATATATAATTATTATTGAGATTTTAATATAATATTGTAAAAACGAGCCAGATTTGGATCCGGCTCGTTTATTTTATTTATTATTAAATTTATTTATCTGATGGAGTAGGTACTACCAAATAATTTGAGTTTAGATAATCTAGACACAGTTGAAAATCAGTCATCTTAACATAATGCTCAACGTCATTCAATATTGTAATTTTCATTTCTTCTGGTAAATCTATTGGTACTTCCAAAATTAATTTGTTTTCATCCCAATATATTTTTTGGTCTTCTGTTTGTAAAATTTTGTATGTATTTTCTTTTTGCACAGAATGCTCTGTCGTTGTTGGAGTCTTATTTAATTCTATATCTCCTTTAATTGCAAAATCTTTATCAATTGCTTCTGCTTGTTCTGTTAATAAAAAATAATAGTTATCATAGTTATCTTCTGATGGTGTTCCTATGGGAAAATAAACAATTTGTGACCGGTTATTCACATTTCCATTATACACCCTTTGTGGAAATAATAAAAAATCATTGGCCCAATAGACCCATCCAAATAAATTAGATTTATCAGGTTTAATTATTATGCCATTGCTATCCAATATTGTCATCGTATTCTTTGAAATAGATAGATTCCTATTTATATTTGCAACCGCTACTATAGCTATCTCTTCTTTTGTATATGTACGACCATCTATTTCTACTGTTCCTGAGCCAGCAACATAGCTAAAATTTTTTTGTTCATATTGTGCTTGTACAGCATTCAATATATTTTCATAGTAATCAGTATCTTTTATTTTCTTTATTAATTCTGATTGATCTATACATATATCTATAATTCCACATATTGCAAAAGCTGAAGCCCACATAGAACAACTTAAACAAGCCAAAATCTCATCGTCAGCATCAATCGTAAAGTTTGGATTATATTCAGCTAATGTTTCTGTATTTATTTTATATGATTGTTCACACGTAGCTACGTTATTTTCACACTCAACTGCGTCATTTAATATTTTTGCAAATTGTATATAGTTTTTTATTCTTTGTTTGTTGTCTTCAGTTATTAAGTCACTATTTTCTTTCTCAATATCAATTTTATTATTTAACACTCCTAAACACAATTCTGCAAAATACACCATTTTATTGGCTTCTTCTTTAAGAGCTTGGCTTTCATAAGGTTTTCCTTTACCAACAAAAACATCTTTGTGCATTGTACAGGCTTCATCAAATTCTTTAACTATTTCTGTTAATGTTTTTTCTGCTTTTAAGCTAAATCTCGTTAAATTGCTAGCTCCATCTTCTCCTTCTTTTTTAAAAAAGTTTTCTGCTCCTGTTATTATTATTGCATTCTCTTGTGTATTTGCATCTTTTATATTATCTGCCTTCAACGATTCTCCGTCTTCATCTTTTATTCCAGAGTTTCTTAATATTGTGTTTATCATAAAATCATTTTTATAGTTACCAAAATCTATAATATATCTTAGCAAACCTTTAATATTTACTGTATTTGATAATTGAACACTATTTTTTTCCTCTTCAGCATAAGAATTTAGTGAATTATCCCCCACATTGGTAATTTATGGAATGATTCTACTACGCTCTGGCTACTCAATACACTAAATCCAGCCATCATTATTGATACTATTCTTTTATAACTTCTTTCCATTGCCATAAAATTCCTTTCTATTTATTTTAAAATTTTTATTTTTTGTTTTTCAAAAACTTATTTTGCCAACATTCACTAAATTAAATCTAATTAAATCAACTATATAATTATTTTATCACATTTTTGCCTTTATGTCAATTTTTTTTTAATATCTCTCTTTTTCTAAATTACATATAAGTTCAGATTAAAGAGAAAATCGGCTTTATTTATTAAAAAATATTTTAAAATAGCTTGACATTAACAATTTTATATTATATAATGTAGAAAGTAAAGGTTTTAATCTTTACACACAAAAAAATTCTCGGAGGAAGATAAAATGGCTAATGACCCCATTATTTCTATGCTTTTAGATATATATGGTTGCATGTTAACAGAAAAACAAAGAGGCTGTTTAGACCTTTTTTATAACCAAGACTTATCTTTCTCAGAAATAGGCAATTACTACCATATTACACGTCAAGGCGCTTGTGACTTTATTACGCGTGGCAAATCTTCTTTATTAAAATTAGAAGAAAAACTGTGCTTTTTAACAAAATTAACAAACGCGCAACAAAAAATAGATGAAATTATTCTTCTTTCAGACGATTTAATAGATTATAATAAATCTAACCGTGATTGCAATTCTAACTTTATTGATAAACAGCTAAAGAAAATTAATAAAATAGCTAAAAATATTCTAAACTAATAGGAGTTTCTTATGGCATTTGAAAGTCTTTCTGAAAAGCTAT
>CAYPLT010000025.1:0-11617 GCA_964411695.1 uncultured Candidatus Soleaferrea sp. | reverse complement strand
ACAATACTGCAAGTGAGAGAAAATCTGAAAAAGCTACTGAAGTTTCCAAAACAAAACAATCTAAAAAAACTGCTAAATAATATATAAATAAAAAATATATCATATTTATATAACTATTTCTCATAGTATTTATTGTAAATAAATACATTTAGAGAGGTTTGTAAGTTATGAGAAATTTAAAAATAAAAGACAATGGTTTTGTAAACGAAGAAAGTTTAATAGGTGCAATTTTAAAAGGGTTGATATTATCAACGGTTTCTGTTTTGGCATTTAGTTTTGTGCCAGCTTTGTTAATAAATGTTGATATTATTAATAGTAGGCAAGTTAATATATTTGTAATAGTTGTTTTGTTTATATCTAGTTTCATTGGTGGTTTTAAAGCAGCAATTAATTATGGAAAAAATGGAATGTTTATAGGTATATTAGTCGGCATAGGAATATTAGTTGTAGAAGTTGTATTGGGCATTTTATTTCAAACAATATCTTTTGCAATGGTAGATATATCTTTGTTTTTAATAAAATGTTTTGGATTGATGTTATTTGGTGCAATAGGCGGTATCATAGGTATAAATATAAAATATTGATATTTATTGTGCTATTTTGGTTTATTACATTGATTTTGCTAATATCGGCTTACTTGATATTCACCACTATTGGGTTTGCTGTTTATTATATAATATTAAGAATATTGGAATTTAAAATATTTTTAAGATACAATATTACGAATTTACATATAAATGGAGGGAATGAAATTACTATGAAGTTTATTAAAACTATAAATTGTGCGGTTTTAAGTAATTCTACTTTAAATGGTGGTTGTGGCGAATGTCAAGCTTCTTGTCAATCTGCTTGTAAGTCTTCGTGCACTACAGCTAACCAAAAATGCGAAAAGAAATAATTATGGCCGTCTTAACATGACGGCATGTAATTATTAAAAAGTGAGTTTTATTTTAATGAATTCATAAAATAGCGTTAGAAAAATTGAATTGCTTGAGGATTTTTCTAGCGCTATTTTTATGAAAAGAACTAAAAATGGAAGAGTGAAAAATTATGATACATAAATATTATTTGGGCGGAATGTATATATTACTTGATGTTGATAGTGGGGCTGTACACGTAGTTGATAAAATTATATTTGATATTTTGGATTTTGTTAATTTACCACTTGCCGAACAATGTGAGGAAAATATTTTAAATAATAAAAATTTGCAACAATATAATCAGCAAGACTTGATAGATGCTTATAATGAAATTTATGACTTATATAAATCTGGTCAATTGTTTAGCAGTAATAATTATGAAAAATTTGCAAACGACCAATTTAATATGCCTGTTAAAGCTATGTGTTTGCATGTTGCACATGATTGTAATTTGAGATGTAGATATTGTTTTGCGTCAACTGGAAATTTTGGTCATGAACGTAATTTAATGCCTGTAGATGTTGCTAAGAAAGCTGTAGATTTTTTAATTTCTCATTCAGATGGCAGAAAAAATTTAGAGATGGATTTTTTTGGTGGCGAACCATTAATGAATTTTGATGTTGTTAAAGAAACGGTAAAATACGCTAAAGAGCAAGAAAAAATATATAACAAAAATTTCAGATTTACTATTACCACTAATGGTGTGTTGCTTGATGATGATAAAATTGATTTTATAAACAAAGAAATGTCTAATGTTGTTTTGTCGTTAGATGGACGCAGAACTGTAAATGATTATATGAGACCTACTATTAGTGGTCAAGGGTCATATGATGTTATTGTACCTAAATTTCAAAAATTAGTTAAAGAAAGAAATTATGAAAATTATTATATTAGAGGAACTTTTACAAAAAATAATTTGGATTTTATAAATGACATTAAACATTTTAGTGATTTAGGATTTGATCAACTTTCTTTAGAACCTGTTGTAACAGAAGCTTGTAATTCATATGCTATAGATGACAATGATATGTCTAAAATTTTTGACGAGTATGAAAAATTAGCTAATGAAATGATGAGAAGAATGGTTAATAAACAAAAAATTATTAATCAAGGTGGTAGCATTGAAGATATACATATTCATGATAAACCTTTTAATTTCTTCCATTTTATGATAGATTTAGATCAAGGACCATGTGTTATGAAACGGCTTCGTGGTTGTGGAAGCGGTAATGAATACATAGCAGTTACACCTGAAGGTGATATTTACCCTTGTCATCAATTTGTAGGTAAAACAGAATGGAAAATGGGTAGTGTTTTAGACAATCGCTTTAATCTTGATATTAAAAAAACTTTTGCAGAAACTAACATTTTTACAAAACCAGATTGTAGAGATTGTTGGGCAAAGTTTTATTGTAGTGGTGGTTGTAGTGCTAATAATTTGTTTTATGCAGGTTCATTAAATAAACCATATAAACTTAGTTGCAAGATGATGAAAAAAAGATTAGAATGTGCAATTATGATTAGAATATTAGAAAAATCATTAAAACAAAATTTAGATGTTAAAGATTGTGAGAAATAATATAATGACAAATAATGAATTTACTTCTAATAGGCTACAGAATTTCAACCCATTAGTGTTAGCGTTTATGGGGGATGCAGTGTATGATGTTTTAGCTAGACAAAGGTTAATAACAGATAATGCAGATTTAAAAATATCTGCGCTTAATGTTCTTGCTATTAATAAAGTTAGGGCGTCAGCTCAAGCAAAATGTTATGATTATTTACAGTCTAAGTTAACAAATTTAGAGCTTCAAGTTATGAAGCGTGGAAGAAATGCTCATAATAATCATTGCCCTAAAAATGCAAACCCAATAGAGTACCATAAAGCAACAGGGTTAGAAGTATTATTTGGTTATTTATTTTTTGAGCAACAATATGAAAGATTATCTTTAATTTTTGATGAAATATATAATTTCTTAGAGCAAATTTAATTTTGTTGGTAAAACAGGTGATTTTAGTTGGAATATATTGAAAATTTAGAAGAATTAAAAATATTAGTTCAAAAATGCGAAAAATGTAAGCTTTGTAAAACTAGACATAATGTTGTTTTTGGTGAAGGTAACATTAAATCTAGAATAATGTTTGTAGGTGAAGGTCCTGGAGAAAATGAGGACCTTCAAGGAAGACCATTTGTTGGTTTGGCTGGTAAACTTTTAGATAAAATGCTAGGTGTTATAGATCTTTCTAGAGAAACTAATATTTATATAACAAATATTGTTAAATGTAGGCCACCGCAAAATCGTGACCCGGAGTCTGATGAACAAGAAGCTTGTATTAATTATTTAAATCAGCAAATTAAATTAATAAACCCTAAAATAATAGTAGCTTTGGGTAGAGTAGCAGCTAAAAAATTAATTGACCCTAATTTTAAAGTTACAATGCAACATGGGCAATGGTTTTTAAAAGATGATATTTATATGATGGGAACTTATCATCCAGCAGCATTACTTAGATTTCCCTCTAATAAAGAAATAGCTTTTCAAGATTTTTTGCAAATTAGGGAAAAATTAAGAAACATAAATTAACAAATTGAATACCAGTGAATATAATAGTATATAACAATTATGACTTATTGTTAGTAAATTTAAAATTTATTTAATTTTAAAGGTTTGGTAAACAATGAAGAAAAAACCAACTTTTTTCGCAGTTTTATCAATAATTGTTGGAATTAGCATATTGGTCGGGGTTTTCTTTTCGGTGAAAATCATTTTAGTGATGGTGGCAATTATTTTAGTTGCTATAGGAATAGGTGTGTTAATTGAGAACGGTTGCTTTTAAGCATGATATTTAATTTTTGGAGGTAATCTTACATGAAAGTAGTTGTAATCAAGAGTCCTAAATTTTTTTCTGGTTTATTAAGAATGATTTTTCAAATTAAAAGAGAAGATGCATAATTAAAATATTAGCAGTGGTCTATTGTTGGAATAGATCGCTGCGTTTTAATTGAATGTTTTTATTAGCGTTGTAATACAATATTAATAGTTTTTTAGAATCTGCAGGTGATGAAATGGCAACTTATAACAATATTGGAATTTACATACATATTCCTTTTTGTATAAAAAAATGCCCATATTGCGATTTTTATTCAATAAAGTATGAAAATAAAGGTAATTTGCAAAAACAGTATTTTGAAGCTTTAGAAAAAGAGATAAAGTCATATAAAGCAAAAAAAAATAAATTTGTAGTTGATACTATTTATTTTGGAGGAGGAACTCCTTCATTAATTGCACCTGAATATATAAAGAAAATTTTTAAAACTATAAAAAATAGTTTTAAATGCAAAAATTTAGAAGTTACATTAGAAGCTAATCCTAATACTTTAGATTTTGAATATTTAAAAAAATTGAAAAAATCAGGAATTAATAGACTATCGATAGGATTACAATCGGCTAATGATGATGAATTATACCTTTTAGGCAGATTACATACGGCTAATGATGTAAAAGTTACAATAGATTTGGCACATAAAGTTGGTTTTAAGAATATATCAGTAGATTTAATTTTGGGATTACCAGATCAAACTATTGATAAAATTAAAAATAGCGTTAACTTTATTGAACAACTTAATATTAATCATGTTTCTGCTTATATGTTACAAATTGAAAAGAATACAATTTTTAATAACCCGCATATAATTGAAAAATTACCTAACGAAGATGTTATTGCAGATATGTATTTATTTGTTGTGGACAAGTTAAAAGAAATAGGCTTTGTTCAATATGAAATTTCTAATTTTGCAAAACCTGGTTTTGAATCTAAACATAATATGAAGTATTGGAATAGGAATGAATATATTGGTTTTGGCGCTGCTGCTCATTCATTTTGTGACAATAAGAGATATTATCTAGAAAATAATATATATAAATATATAGGCATGGGAAGAGAAAAAAAGTTTATTTATAATTATTGTGAAGATGAAAATAATATTGAAAGCGAATTTAATGAGTATATTATGCTTAAATTAAGAACGGTTTTGGGTGTTAATATTGATGACATGAAATCAAATTTTTCTGAAGATTTAATAAATAAATTTTTAGATAATGTAAAGAAATATTATGATGAAAAATATATTTATTATAATAAAAAAAATATAAAACTTACAAAATATGGTTTTTTAATCTATAATACTATAGTTTCTAATTTGATGATAAATTGATAAATTTACATGTATGTGATATAATTAACTATAGAGATTTAATTAAATTTTTTCGTAAATTAATTTTAAGAGGTGTTTATATATGACCAGTCAAGTGAAAAACAATAATAAAATAAATTCAACTGATGAAGTTCTTACTTATAAAAATAGACGTTTGGTAAGAAACGGTGATTTATTGTGCTATGGAAATGAAGATGACAAATACATAGTATTAATGGAAATCATAAACAAAAAAAATATAAATGGAAATCAAGAAGTAGGAAATAAAATTTCTGTTGCAATGTTTGAAAAACAAGAGTTTATTAAAAATCCTAATGCTACGTTTTTAAATATTTGTGAAAGATATGGACTATATGATGCTTTAGAAACTGCTAGTATGTGGATGGCAAAGGAAAATAATCTTGTGGAAGAAAAATGAGATTAATATATTGTTGGCACAGAAAAGGAGATTTTATGGGCTATGAATGTTGGCATAGATTTAGGTACTTACAAAACAATAGTTTATATTCAAGGCAAAGGTATTGTTTATAATGAGCCATCTGTAGTTGCATATGATGAATCAAATAATACTGTTATTGCTATTGGTAATGAAGCTCATAAAATGATTGGAAAAACTCCTTCAAATAAAACAACTATTAGACCAATTTTACATGGTGTAATTTGTGATTATAATTTTACAGAACAAATGTTAGCTATAATTTTTAAAAAAATTAAAAAATTCAATATTTTCAAGCCTAAAATAGCAATATGTGTTCCGTCAATTGTTACTAATGTAGAAAAACATGCAATAATTGATGTAGCTGTAAGAATTGGAGCAAGACAAGTTTTTATTATTGATGAACCAATTGCTGCTGCTATAGGTGAAAAATTAGACATTACAAAACCAAAAGGTAGACTTGTTATAGATATTGGTGGTGGCTCTACAGATATTGCGTTAATTTCATTAAATGGAATAGTATTTAAAAATTCTATTAGATTGGCAGGAGACTCATTTGATGATGAAGTTATTAAAGTTTTAAAAGATAAATATAATTTTTTAATAGGACCTAATACAGCTAGAAAAATTAAAGAGAATATTGGCACACTAAATGTTAAAAGTAAATTAGATAATTTTAATATTATAGTCAATGGTAAAGATGGTTTTACTGGCATGCCGATGAAAAGAGAAGTATTTTCAAATGATTTTTTAGCTCCATTTAATTTAATAGCAAACCAAATTATTAATGCTGTAAAATTGGTAATAGAAAATTCACCGCCAGATATTTTAGTAGATATTCACAATCAGTCTGTGTTGTTAACAGGTGGTGGAGCTAAATTAAATGGTTTTCAACAAAAACTGGAAAGTTCAATTAAATTAAATGTTTTTATTCCTAAAGATTGTGACAAATCTGTGGCTGTAGGTACAGGGAATTGTTTTGATTATTTGAAGTCTTTGGATGATGGATTGATAAAAGCTAAAGCTTATAAAAAATAATTATTGTTTTTAAAATAAATCATTTTCTTTCATATGCAAACATAAAATTTATATAAGGTGATTTTATGTTTCATAAGAAAAAAAGATCTGTTTTTACTAGAGTAATTTTTTGGACGATTTTAGTTTTAGTTTTTTTGTTATTATTTAGAAATTGTTGCAGAAATTTAATTGATGATTGTGATTGTTCATCGCTTATTAAAAAAAATGCAACCATTATTATAGATCCAGGTCATGGAGGATTTGATGGTGGTGCTGAAGGATTATATAATATTGTAGAAAAAGATATAAATTTGCAAATATCTTTAAAATTAAAAGATATGTTAAGCTGTGTAGGATTTAAAACAGTTTTAATTAGAGATGGTGATTATTCTATTGAAGATGATTGTACTCTTTCTATATCTGGAAGAAAAACATCTGACCTAAATAATAGATTAAAATTTTGTACGGATTATGAAAATCCAATTTTTTTGAGTATCCATCAAAATAAGTTCGAACAAAGCAATTGCAGTGGAACACAAATTTTTTATGGTAGGCATGACAATAGAAGTGAAATTTTGGCACGTGAACTGCAACATAACTTTCAAAATGACATAGATGAACATAATAAACGTGAAATAAAAAAAGGGGATAAAAATTTGTTTTTATTGTATAATGCTAAATGTCCTATCGTTTTAATAGAATGTGGTTTTATATCTAACCCTCAAGAAGCTAAACTTTTAAGTGATGAAAGTTACCAAGCAAAAATTTCTTTTGTTATTATGAAATCTTTATTAAATTTTATTGACAAAATAGCTGAATCTACTTTTTTAGATTTAAATTTTAGTATTATAAGTTAGGCGAAGAAGATGGCTACAAAAAATAATTTATTATATGTTTGTTCTGAATGTGGGTATCAGTCTAAAAAATGGTCTGGAAAATGTCCTGATTGTAACAGTTGGAACACAATGTTTGAAGAAACGGTTATAGAACAGACAATTAAACTTAAATCCAATATTATAAAATCAAGATTAAGAAAACAAATAGAATTACAAAAATTAACTTCTATTGATGTAAAACAAGAAAAAAGAATTGACACAGGTTTTAAAGAATTGAACTGTGTTTTAGGTGGAGGGCTTGTAAAGGGTTCTGTAACTTTAATTAGCGGTAGTCCAGGAGTTGGTAAATCTACTTTACTTCTTCAAGTGGCTCAATTTATTAGTAAATATACTTCTGTTTTTTATTTTTCTGGTGAAGAAAGTGAAAAACAAATAAAATTGAGAGCTAATAGGTTAAATGTGGTAAATGATGATATTTACATAATTTCAGAAAATGATGTAATTGAGATTGTTGATTTAATAGAAACATCTAAACCCGGATTGGTGATTATAGATTCTATACAAACAATGAAAAATCTTGAGATTAATTCGTCTATTGGTAGTGTTACACAAGTTAAAGAAATAACGAATTTATTTATGAATACGGCTAAAAAAACTAATATTCCTATTATTATTGTTGGCCATATAAATAAAGATGGCGGAATAGCTGGGCCTAAAGTTCTAGAACATATAGTTGACACAATTTTATATTTTGAATGTGAGCAGTATAATTCTTATAAAATATTACGTGCAACTAAAAATAGGTTTGGTGATACTAACGAAATAGGTATTTTTGATATGCAAAGTAATGGATTGGTTGAAGTGGCTAATCCATCTATAGCCTTACTTGAAGGTAAGTCTAAAAACATACCAGGTACGGCAATAGTATGCATAATGGAGGGTTCTAGACCAATTTTTGTTGAAGTGCAAGCATTAATTGCTAAAAGTGATTTTGCTGTGCCTAGACGAGTTTCTACAGGTTTTGATTACAACAGGACATGCTTTATATTAGCAGTTTTAGAAAAAAAATGTGGGTATTCATTTTGTAAGCTTGATGTTTATGTTAATGTTGTAGGTGGAGTAAAAATAAATAACCCTTCGGCAGATTTATCTGTTGCATTGGCTATTATTTCAAGTCTCAAAGATAGTTTGTTATTTCAGGATGCTGTAATTATAGGAGAAGTAGGATTAACGGGAGAAATTAGACCAGTATCTTTTGTGTCGGCTTGTGTTAATGAATGTATAAAGCTAGGATTTAAAAAATGTATTTTGCCATTAGGAAGCATTAAAACTTTAAAGAATGATATTGATTTAGAAAAAGTTTCTAAATTAATAGAAATAATACCTGTAAAGTTTATTTGGGAATGCTTCAAGTAATTTATTTTATTTATTAAGTAGATATAAACTGAAGAAAGAGATAATTTATTATGAATATTAGCTTAGAAGAAACTGTTAATATGTTAAAAGAAAAAGATAAAATTTTAATTATTACACATAAAAACCCAGACGGTGATGCTATAGGTTCTAGCTTTGCATTGTTTTTGGCTTTAAAAAAAATGGGGAAAAATGTGATTATGGACATAGGTGCTAAAATACCAGAAGTCTATAAAGAAATTTGCGGTGCATATGATAGACAATACAATTTTAAACCACAATTTGTTGTTTCGGTTGATTTGGCTGATACAAATTTATTGTTAGATCATCTATATTTTTTTAAAGATAAAATAGATTTATCTATAGATCACCATATTTCAAATACTAATTATTCAAAGTATTTGTTATTAGATTCTCAAGTAGCTTCTAATACTGAGTTATTGTATGGTGTTATTGTAAAATTGTTAGGAAGTCAATGCATTGATAGTAGAATATCTTCTTGTTTATATTTAGGAATTGCAACAGATAGCGGATGTTTTAAATATTCTTCAGTAACTGCAAAAACACATATGGTTGCAGCGGATTTAATAACTAAAGGCGCAGATTACTATCATATTAATAAAAAGATGTTTGATACAAAATCAAAAGCTAAATTACAGATAGAACAAATGGTTCTATCTAACATTGAATATTATTTTGATGATAGATGTGCTTTGATTTTTGTTTCAAAGGAATTAAAAGATGAGTTTAAAATTTCAGATGAGGAACTTGAAGGGCTTTCTTCTTTGCCAACACAGATTGAAGGTGTTGATATTGGTGTAACTATTAAAGAAAATAAAGACAAAGAATTTGAACATAAAATTTCAATCAGAACCAATGAATTTTATGATGCTTCTAAAATATGTGAAAAATTTGGTGGAGGAGGTCATAAAAGGGCAGGAGGTTGCACAATTATAGGTAGTAATGATGAAGTGAAAAATAAATTAATGACTGTTATTTCAGAATTTTTAAAAAACTAAGGTTGTGATATATATGAATTTAAAAATAAAAAAGCTTAAAGATAGTGCAGTTATTCCTAAAAGAGCTACAGATGGTAGTGTTGGATATGATTTGTATGCTTGTTTAGACGGAAACATAGTTATTAAACCAGGAATGACTGTAAACGTTGGAACAGGATTATCATTAGAAATTGAAGAAAAAAATATAGGCGGTTTTATTTTTGCACGTAGTGGTTTAGCTACTAAAAAAGGAATAATACCTGCTAATTGTGTTGGTGTAGTAGATAACGATTATAGAGGAGAAATAATTGTAGCTTTAAAAAACACATCTTGTGATTTATATGAAGTTAAGAATGGAGATAGAGTGGCACAAATTATTTTTTTTCCAACTGTAATTTTCGATGATATAATAGTTGCAGATGATTTGTCAGAATCTGAAAGAGGAATAGGTGGATTCGGTTCAACAGGAAATAGATAAATAGACAATTTTAACTTTATAATTATAAAATTAATTTATATTTTGTTCTATTGCCGTATTGCTGTGATGATAATATTCCAAGCTTTGTGAATTTAAGAACAAAACTTCTAATGGTAGCATATGCTGCATTTTGAAAATCTTTTTCTAATTGTTTGGTAGAAAATTCTGTATCAGAATAATTTGATGAAACAAACATGAATAAATCTTTTTCTTTAGAGGTTATTTTACCTTGCTTAAGAGCTTCTTTAAAAATTTCTAAAGAGTCACATTCAATTGATTGATGTTTTAAATTTGCAAAAATATTATTAGTAAAGTACGCTATAAAAGGCGAGATATCTATAATATTTGATATGTGTTCATTTTGTTCGATTACTTCGAAAGATTTATAATATTTATTTTTTGTTTTAGATATAAACTCAGAGAATGGAACTAAGAAATTGGTATTAAAATTATTTTGAATTAAAAACCATAAATGAAGTAAACGTGCTATTCTTCCGTTGCCATTGAAATATGGGTGAAGGAAAGATAAATAAAAATGTATAGTTATTGATTTTATAATAACGTTCATATTATCATCAGTATTTATGAAATTAATGAAATCTTCCATATATTGCGGTAGTAATTTATGATTAAGACCTTGATGCGAAATTTTATTACCAACTATGTATACGCTATCGTGTCTATAGTAGTTTTCTTCGATTAAGTATTCATTTTTTTCTAAATTATTATCCATCACTATGGTGTATAATTCATGTAAATTTTCTTTATTTATTTTGTTTTGCTTGTTTGATATAAAATCTAATCCCTTTTTTATGCCATATATTTTATTTTCGTTAGAATTTTGAGGAGCATAACCTTTTATAATATTTCTGATGCTATTTCTAGTAGACTCGATATTTTCTATATCAAGCGTACCTTTAATTTCTTGTTCTAGATTAGAAACTTTTAAATTTTCTGATGATAGTAAAAATTTATAAGCAGAATCAGAAATATTAACTAAAGCAGGGCAAAATACTAGAAAATTATTATTAAAATCTTTTATTGGTATTTGTTTATAACTGGATTCTTTTAATAAATTAATAAATTCTAGTATTATGGGTTTTCCATATTTATATTCTAGCTTTTTTAAATTATATACATTGTTGTCTTGCAAAATTTGTATGAATTGAGAAGCTGTTATCATGTTCTTCACACCTTTAAAATAAAAATCTAATTGATACTAATTAGTATCAACTAGTATCAATATTAATTATATCATAAAAATTGTGATTTTAAAAGTAAAAATAAAAAATTTTTAAAAAAT
>CAYPLT010000024.1:9947-11762 GCA_964411695.1 uncultured Candidatus Soleaferrea sp. | reverse complement strand
AATTTTGCCTCTTCAAATGTGTCTGTTGCCCAACGTTCTAATTGTTTTTGCGGTAAAGACATATCTATTCCAACAATTGCCTTAACTTCTGCGGGATATTTGTTTGAGTAGTATAAACTATAAATTCCTGACATTGAATGTGGCATTAATATATATGGTGGTTTAATTCCAAGTTTATTTAATGCTATGCGAATTTCTTTCACAATGGCTCCGTTTGATCGCTCATCGTTTATAATATCACTTTCTCCATATCCAAAATACTCAAGTGCCACAACTCTAAAATCTGAACTTAATTCATTGATCAAGGGTTTAAAATCATCTATCGGATTTTCTGTATTCCATCCACTTAGCAGTACAATAGTTTGATTTCCAGAACCTTCAACAAATGCTCTCATAGTCTTACCATTTACATCTATTGAATGTAATTCTCCAAGAGCAAACGTGCAATTAGCCGTAGCAAAAGTCAAAGTCAAAATTAAAATTAATAATATAAAAAATTTTTTCATGAATTTCATCCATACCTTCTTTACCTTATTTTTTTATAACAAAAACTCCACTGCTTGTTTTTATAATTAACTTTAGCTTTCATAACATATTAAAAATGATAATATTTTTTCCGAAAATTTTTATTCGTAATTAATCTTATTAAATTGCTCTGTAATTACATCACTATTCATTCATTTTTTAAAAATATATCTATAAATTCGTGTTCTTAATAAAATTCCATTCATCTTTACAAATTTCATCTATTCCTCTTTTAGCAACCCAATTTAATTCTTTTTTGGCTTTTGAAGGGTCAGCATAGCAACTTGCAACATCTCCCGGTCTTCTTGGTGCTATTTTATACTCCACTTTAACATTATTCACACGTTCAAAAGATTTAACCATATCCAAAACACTATAGCCTTGACCTGTACCTAAATTATAAATAAACAAACCAGCATCATTTTTAATTTTGTCTAGTGCTTTTAAATGCCCAAGAGCCAAATCCACAACATGAATATAATCTCTAACTCCAGTGCCATCATGAGTGTAATAATCATCACCGAATACGTTAAGACATTCTAGCTCTCCAATAGCCACCTTTGCAATATAAGGCATTAAATTATTGGGTATTCCTTTAGGGTCTTCACCAATCAACCCACTTGCATGTGCCCCAACCGGATTAAAATATCTAAGTAAAACTATTGCCCATTCATCATCTGACTTTTGTAAATCCGTTAAAATATTTTCTATCATTAATTTGCTACTACCATAAGGGTTAGTCGTACTAAGTTCAAAATCTTCTTTAATAGGCAATGATTTTGGTGAACCATAAACAGTTGCCGAAGAACTAAATACCATCTTTTTTACATTATATTCACTCATGACTTCACAAAGCACCAAAGTGCTCATTATGTTATTGTCATAGTATTTAATTGGTTTTTCTACCGATTCACCAACTGCTTTAAAGCCTGCAAAATGTATTACAGCATCAATTTGATTTTCTGAAAAAACAGCTTGCAATAAATGTTTGTTACGTAAATCAAAATTATAAAACTTCGCATCTTTTTTTGTAATCTGACGAATGTTTTCAAGAACTTTTTCAGAAGAGTTGACTAAATTATCAATAATAATTACTTCATCACTGTTATTTAATAATTCAACAACCGTATGACTTCCTATATATCCCATCCCACCAGTAACTAAAATGCGCATAATTAACCTCCTAAAAAAGCAAAAGAGCCTAATTACATAAAAAAGTAATAGGCTCAATACCTGACCGAGCCAATGGGCTCTTAAAAATATTGGTGAGCCATCGGAGATTCGAACTCC
>CAYPLT010000024.1:0-9847 GCA_964411695.1 uncultured Candidatus Soleaferrea sp. | reverse complement strand
GGACAACTTGATTAAAAATCAAGTGCTCTGCCAGCTGAGCTAATGGCCCTAAAAAATATTGGTGAGCCATCGGAGATTCGAACTCCGGACAACTTGATTAAAAATCAAGTGCTCTGCCAGCTGAGCTAATGGCCCTAAAAATCATTACATAATCTAGTATATCATTTAAATTTAAGGTTGTCAAGATATTTTACAAAAATTTTTAAAAAATTTTTGTAAAAAACAACGCCAAGATTTTTAATTATCTCAGCGTTTTACATCTTAACTTTGCTCATTTAATTTCATTCTATTAATATCTTACAATTAATATCTTACAATTTTAGTTGTTACCCAAAAGGAATTTTCAGCAATTTGCGTATCATTAGGTATTTTTATTTCTTTTAAATTTTTGCAATCCCAAAAAGCATATTCTTTAATCACCTTCATATTACTAGACATCTCTACAGATGTCAAACTGCTACAACCAAGAAATGTACCTGAATCTATTTCTTTCACTCCTTGCGGAATTTTAATTTCTTTTAATGAGCTACAATTCCAAAAAGCTTCTTTGCCTATACTTGTTAAGCTAATAGGTATGTTGATTATTTCTAATAATCTACAATCTTTAAAAGCACTTGAACCAATACTTTTCAAACTTTCAGACAGCTTTATAAATTTTAAATTTCTGCAACCACAAAAAGCTTCATTTCCTATGCTGACCACACTATTTGGAATTATTGCTGACCGTAACCAATGGCATTCATAAAAGATTTTCTCAGCGATACTGGTTACGCTATATTCTTCATTATTTTCTATTATAAGTTGTGGTATTATTACACTTTTTACACCTAAATTAACACATTCTTCCAAAATCGCATTTTTATTCTCTTCATCTAATCTATATTGCAATTCTTTATCAACAACCCTTTTCAGAATTGAAAATTCACCTGAACTTGCAAATGATTTTACACTTTCAAAGTCTGTACTCACTACGCCAAAAAGCATTGTTATAGCTAATACTCCTCTTGTTAATTTGTTGATATTCAATTTATCTGACATATAAATATCTCCTTTGTTAAAAAGCATAATTTTATTATATCATCAACAAATAATTGTGTCAATAATTAAAAATAACACCAAAATTTTGATTTTAACGAGCAATTCTGCTACTTGCCATTGAGGTTCTATATACATTATTAAAATTATGCCGCTCTCGATATCTAATACTCAAGTTATCACAGCCAGCAAAAATGCCTCTGACATAATATCTAAAATCCTCTGGAATAATAGCAGATCTCAAATTTGTACAACCTTCAAATACATTATAATATATGCTATCTAAACTATCAGGTAAACATACCGATTCTAAGCTAATGCAATTAGCAAACGCTTGGTATCCTATACTATTCACCGAATATAAATCTATTGATTTTAAGTTTTTACAATTATTAAACGCTTGATGCCCTATATTTGCCACTGTCCAAGGTAAATTTATTGATTTTAAGCTACTACAATTATTAAATGCTCGATACTCTATATTTTCTACGAACAAAGGTAACTCTACTGTTTCTAATGCAATACAATCAGCAAATGCAAACTCTTCTATATATTCTATATTTCCTAAAATTTTTACTGATTTTAAGCCTTCACATTGCCAAAAAGGTCTAGGATAAATATTATTTACACCTTTTGGCACCACAATAGATTCTAATTTGCTACAACACTCAAAAACACCTTGTCCTAAAAGTACTAAATTTTCAGGTAAATTTACAAATTTTAAACTACTGCAGTTTCGAAATACTTCTGGTCCTATTTTCGTCAATTCCTTTGGCAACTCTATTGAGTTTAGTTTACTGCATTCTTCAAAAGCACCTTGTTCTATTTTTTCTATTCTTGATTGAATATTGACCGATGCTAAGTTCCTTCAACAACAGAAAGCATAAGAACCTATTTTTAATATGTATGGTGGCAAATCTATCGATTCTAAACTTGAACAATTATTAAAAAGATATGCGCTTATTTCTCTTAACTCTGGCGGAAGTTTTATTGATTTTAAATTTCTACAACCACTAAAAACACAATTACCTATACTTTTTACGCTTGGTGACATATCTACAATTTGCAAACTTCCACAACGCATAAAAGCAGAATCACCTATCTCTTGTACCATACTGGGAATCTGTATTTCTTTTAGCTTTATACAATCACAAAAAGTCGTATCGTTTATTCGCGTTAACTTTTGTGAAAGACTTATTGAACTTAAATTTTCACAACTATCAAAAGCAGATTCACCTATCTCTTGTACACTATTTGGAATTTCTATTGCTTTCAAGCTACAACAACCATAAAAAGCATAACAACCTATATTTTCTAAATTTTCAGGCATATTTATCTCTTCTAAATTTATACAACAACAAAAAGTTAAGTTATTTATCTTATGTAATTTAGATGGCAATATTATTGACTTTAACTTAATACACATACGAAAAGCAAAATCACCTATGTTTTTTACATGTTCTGAAATTTCAATTGATTTTAATTTTCTACAATCTTCAAAAGCTGAATTACCTATGTTTGTCACTTCATATCTTATTGAGTTTTTAATAACAAAACTAGGTATCTTTACTGTTTCTAAATTTTGATTTTCACATTTTTTCAAAGTTGCTGTTTTACTTTTTTCATCTAGCACATATTTTAAACCATTTTCATCTTTAAAATCTTCATTTATTTCTATTGCATCTATATCTGGCAATAAATATTCATCTTCTTCATCAGAAAAAAACGACTCTCCTAACATACATTGATATTTTGATTCACCTAAGACGTTTTCTTTTAACCCCGAATTTGCAAAAGATTCACAATTCTCAAAATTAATTATCGGTCCACAAACAACCATCAAAATCGCCAACGCTAAATTTGACGATTTATTGTTATTCAACAATTTAAACATGCTTATATCTCCTTTATTACTAAATTATGATTTTATTATATCACTATAAAGTAATAATGTCAATGGTTTGCGCGAAAAAAATTAAAAATTTTACAAAAAATAACGTCAAGATTTTTCATCTCGACGTTTTTTAATTATGTGTTTTATAATATCAACTATTTTGTGCAAAATATTTTAATAAATTATTGAAGATGTGTATAAACTTTAGCTTTTTAAAAGCATTGCAACCATCAAAACCCCTTTCTCCTATAACGATTACACCTTCTGGTATTTCTATTTCCTTTAACTTTACACAATCTTTAAAATCCTCAACATCTATCTCTTATAGATTATTTAATAATTTTACAAATTCTAAGTTCTTACAAAACCAAAAACTTCAATTTTATATTTTTCACACTGTTTGGTAATATTATAATATTGTAATTTATCATAAGCAAAAAAGCTTCATACACTATCTCTGTAACTATATATTTTTACCGTCTTTTTCTACAAATTTCGCAATTACTATGCTTTCCATTGCGTTATCTATAAATAATTTTCTAAAATTGCTTCACCATAATCATGTATGCTATATTCTACTCTATCTTTTTATATTTGACATTCAGAATTTTCTATTGACTCATCTAATTAAAATTGCAACCCCATTAAGTCCACTGTTGGCCAAAACTTTTAAATTTGAATCATCTATAACTAAATTTGAAACAATTAATAATGATATTAAAACCATAATAATTGAACATCATTTTCAGTAAACATATTTTAAAAAATTGAATACACACTAAAAATTTGATATATCTTTCAAAGACAGCCTTATTCGTTTTTTTTCATAATCTATATCAACAATTTTAGCACTAACTTTTTGCCCTACTTCTAAATGGTCTTTTACAGACGTTATAAACTCATCTTTTATATCCGAAATATGAATCAACCCATCTATATTAGGCGCAATTTGGGCAAAGGCGCCAAATGGAGTGATTGAAACAATAGTAACTTCAACAACATCTCCCACTTTATAATTACTTAATAATATTTTCGGATTTTCTTTAGGCGATTTATAGCTCAGCGTAATCTTTTTGCTACTGTAATCTAGTTCAATAACTGTACACTCTACACTTTGACCAATCTTCAAAATTTCTGACGGATGTTTTATTTTCTTCCAAGAAAGTTCACGGATTGGAATTAAGGCATTTTGACCATTTATGTTAACAAATGCACCAAAATTCGTCAAACTAGTAACAACTCCTGTCAACCTATCACCTAGCTTTATAGAAGTCCACAATAACTCCTGATTGTATTCTTTTATAGAACCTTGAATTTTTTTATCATCATATCTGGTTATTTTAAATTTTATGCTTTTATTCATAAGCTTATAAATCTGATTTTTAGGCAACCCAATTTGATATTCGTTAATGTAAACATTTACTCCATTTACGTCTGCGTTTACACCATTATTTAAAATTTTAGTTACAATACCATTTACATATGTTCCACTTTCAAATGCATTTTTTAACCTTATCATAGCATAACGTTTATCAACCATCTTTTTTGAAAGCATAATTATTCCGTTTACATCATCTATTTTAGTAATTACTAGCTCTAACTCATCGCCTTTTTTTAATAAATCCGTCATCTTTGCATTTGTTTCATGTAAAACTTCACTAAAAGGTAAATAAGCATCATATTGGTTACCTATATCTATTTGTGCTTCTTTGTTATTGACTTTTACTACTTTACCATTTACAGTGTCACCTACAGAAAAATCATTTATAAAATCATCAATATTTTTCAAAAAATCAACATCAGAACTCAAATTTTGTGTAATGGTTTGTTCACTAATTACATGATTTAATTCTTTAAATGAAGAAGCGTTATTATTAAGAGCCTGCAATTTTTTTATTACATTTTCAATCTCTTCCGGAGGAGTTGAAGCACCTGCTGTAACTCCAACATTTTTATATGTCTTAAAATTATATGTATCTATTTCTTTGGCTGATTCAATAAAAATTGTTTCACAATTTTGCTTACAAACATCAACTAATTTCTGAGTATTTGAACTGTTTTTATCTCCAACCACAATCATTAAATCATTGACCTTTGACATTTGCTCCGCTTCAAGTTGTCTCTTTTTTGTTTCATTGCATATGGTGTCAAATACTTCACAATTTATATTAAAAGAATTTAAGACATTAACGCATTTTATTTTTTCAAAGATTTGATAGGTTGTTTGGAAAACCACTTTAATATACTTATCATCCAAATCATTATTCTTCAAAAAATATTCCAGTTCTAAAGCATCTGCAACGGTTTTAAAATCATAAATACAATGACCTTCAATGCCTTTAACCTCCGGATGGTTATTATTACCAATGATTATGATTAATATTTTATTGTAGTCAATAATTTCATTAGTTTTATGGTTAACAAATACGTCGGTTACAATATTATGTATTTTGGTTACAAACGGGCAAGTGCCATCAATATAAGCATGTGGTAAAAGCTGAGAATAAACATCATTACTAACTCCATGAGATCTAACAAAAATTATTTCATCATTGTTTGCTTCAGACACATCATTGATTACCCTTACACCTTTATTGTGCAAATTATTAATTACATTTTGATTATGTATGATATTGCCAAGTGTACAAATTTTTTTACCACTACTTAAAGCAGACTCAACCATATTTATTACTCTGTTTACACCAAAACAAAAACCAGCTGATTTAGCTAAATTTATATTCATATTTTAATGCTCCTCTTGTTTGTTAATTCTACTCATATAAATGTATGTGTTAAAATTATGCCGCCCAACCAAAAACTCTCAATTGTCATTTTTCTATAGCGAACGAGATTCTGTATATTAAGCTTTTGCAAAAAATATTTGATTATAGATAAGTTCGACTTTTTCACAAAATTCCTTGTTAAAGTGAATAGACTTTTTTGTTTTGGTAATCTATTGTACCTTTCTGCATTAATATTTTGTTTACATAATAATTACATTCAAAAAATTTCTTTATAAGCACTTATTTGAACTAAAATTATGGTTTAATTTACATCAAAACTCATAGTAAATTCACTTATTTACATATTTATATATATATTATACCTTAAAACTCATAATTTTTCAACTGTTATATTACGATAAATGCAAAAAAAATACGTGTATTCTTTTTTATTAATTCAAATAATTTAAATACTAAAATTAAAAATCTCTCGCCCAAAACAGCGAGAGAAATTAAATTGTTTCACAATAAATTTATTTAACTTATTTGTAATCAATTTTAAAAAATAATTCACAAACATTTTAGCCTAGGTAGAATGCTGTATAAACTCCAGATTATTGGCTTGAGCCAAAAAATTAGTTTCAATTAATTTATTACTACTTTCCGGTGAATACCTCCAATAATCTATGTGTTCATCTTTAATAAAATATTCTGGCGTCTTTATTTTGTAAGAAGCATCAAATGAGTCTACAATAATTAACTTTACTTTCATTTTGTCAGGAATAAGATTTTTAATAAAAACGCTAGCTTGTTGACCAGGCTTAACATTCTCTTTAGGCTCAGCAAGGCCAGCTAAATTTGGAGTAAGTTCTACAAATATTCCATAATTTTCTATAGACCGTATGGTACCAGCTACAGTTTCACCAATTTGAAATAATTTTGCATTTTCTTCCCAAGTTCCGAGTAACTCTTTATGAGAGAGGCAAATGCGCCCTTGTTCGTCAATTGATTTTACAACAGCCTTTATGTTGTCGCCAATAAAGAATCTATCACTAGGGTGGCTTATTCTAGAAACAGATATAGAATCAATTGGCAATAAAGATGGTATTCCACACCCAATGTCAGTGAAACACCCAAAAGATTCAATGTGAGTAATACGCGCGTCAATGACATCTCCAATTTTTAATTTAGAAATATAATTTTTTGTGCATTCTTCTTGCAAAGCTCTGCGTGAAAGAATAGCATAAGGCTCTTCATTAACCGGAGAAATTATGTTAGATATCTTAAAAGAAACCGGTTTGTTAACTTTTGAAATTATAGCTATGTCTTTTGTTGTGCCTTCGGCAATTCCTAAAGCTGCTTCTTCTCTTGGAATAATGCCTTTCATAAAACCTAAATCAACAATTAAATTATGAGAACTGTCACATATAATAGCTCTAGCTTCTAAAGTTTTTTTTGTTTGAAGCGCATCATATAAAGTTTGTAAATTTTTCAAGTAATATTTATTGGCTGGAGAGTCTATTATCCAACCTTCCGGATAATATGTTGACATATACAAACCTCCTAAATTATTTATGACCGCTAAGAGTACATTTTAAATAATAAAAAATTTTTAAATAATAAAAAATTCAAAAAATATACAGGTCATATTCGTCATTTACATTATAAACTCATACTGTATATATCTATGATGGTCTTCATTTTAATATGTTATATCTTTTTTAATTTAGCATTCAATTTCGACATAATATATGGATTATAAGCATTATAATTATTATGAAATAGTTAATTTAAAATTCAAAGGAAGTGAAAGCAATGTGATAGTTTATATTGATATTCTAATAGTAACAAATATAATTATAAATTATTTTTTATTATTGCTTACTGTTAAATACTGTTCCTATAGAGTTAAAAGGCAAAGAATATTGTTTTCTTCATTAATAGGCGGAATATATTCACTAGTGTTATTAGCAACAAATTTTTCTTTTGTTATTATTTTAATTTTAAAATTAGTTTGTTGTTTTTTTATGGTTATAGTTCTATTCGGCAAAAAGGATTTTTTTAAAAATTACTATATTTTTTTAATTATAAATTTAATTTTTTCCAGTTGCATACTTGTACTTTGGTTTTTTGTTGCACCACCTGGAATGCAAGTGAACAATGGCGTAGTTTATTTTAACATATCTACTAAGATGCTAGTAATTTCAATAATTGTATCATATGTTGTAATAAATTTATTTAACTTAGTTGCCAAAAAAGTTCCAGTGGATTTGATAGATTATTTAGTGACAATTGGCATAGAAAAAAATTTTGTAACTTTAAAAGGCTTTGTAGATACTGGTAATTTTCTAAAAGATGTCTTTTCATCAACACCAGTTGTCATGTGTAGATTTCAGTCAATTAAAAACATATTGCCTGAGAATATTAAAAATTTGGTTTTAACTCCATTAACTAACAATAATTTAAATAATTTAACACATCACGTTAGGTTCATTCCATATAAAACAGTAAGCAACAAACAAATTATTGTTGCATTTAAACCTGACGAGTTCATACTAAAGTCTGAATCAGGCAACCTAGTAATTAATGATGTGTATGTAGGAATTTTACCTGATGATGAGTTAATTAATAATACTTATGATGTAATTTTAAATCCTCAGTTAATCAGGTAACTAACCCAAAATAAATAAAAAGTAAGTAAAATTGAGGAGGAATAGATTTGAAAATAAAATACAAAATAATGAATTTAGTAAATTTTATTTTTCTAAAATTGAAATTTATTAAGGGAATTTATTATATAAATTCTCCAGACAATTTACCACCTCCACTGAACAAAGAAGAAGAAGTTGATGTTTTTGCAAGATTAGAAGAAAATGATGAAGAGGCAAAACAAATTTTAATAGTTCATAACTTAAGGTTAGTAGTTTATATAGCAAAAAAATTTGAATCAACAGGCATATGCATAGATGACTTAATTTCAATCGGGACAATCGGTTTAATAAAAGCAGTCAATACATTCTGTCCCAGCAAAAATATCAAGCTAGCTACATATGCTTCAAGATGTATAGAAAATGAGATACTTATGCATTTGAGGAAAGTACAGTCAGGTAAAAATGATATTTCTATTGATGAACCATTAAATGTTGACTGGGACGGTAATGAATTGCTACTTTCAGATATTTTGGGAACAGATGAAAACGTTATTAATTACCATATAGAATCTGATGTAGAAAAAAACATACTAATTTCAGCAGTCAATAATTTAGGCCAAAGAGAACGTAGCATTATGAACCTTAGATTCGGGCTACAAAATAACAATGAGCATACGCAAAAAGAAGTTGCAGATATTATAGGCATCTCACAATCTTACATTTCTAGAATAGAAAAAAGAATAATAAAAAAATTAAAAAAAGACCTCGAAAAAGTAATATGATGAATTAGCTCCTTTTTTTTGTTAATACTTATTATAGGAATATTAATATTTAATTATTTAAGGACCTATTAAAAAAAGACGTATGTAACTAAAAGGAGAAATTGAAAATAATGTTTATCAATAAAGTTGAAATCTGTGGAGTTAACACAACTGAATTAGTTGTTTTAAAAGAAAAAGAAAAAGAAGAATTACTAAAAAGAGCTAGAAATGGGGATAAAAATGCAAGAGAGAAATTGGTAAAAGGTAACCTCAGACTGGTGCTGAGCATTGTTCAAAAATTTAGTAATAGAGGCGAAAATTTAGATGACCTTTTTCAAGTTGGGTGTATAGGGCTTATAAAATCAATAGACAATTTTGACACAACACAAAACGTTAGATTTTCAACTTATGCTGTGCCGATGATTATTGGTGAAATAAGAAGATATTTGCGTGACAATAATTCTGTTCGAGTAAGTCGCTCAATGAAAGATGTCGCTTATAAAGCTATGCAGATAAAAGAAAATTATATTAATAAAAATTCTCACGAACCAACAATAGAAGAAATAGCCAGAGAAATGGATTTAAACAAAGAAGATGTGGTTTTAGCACTTGAGTCAATAGTAGACCCAATATCTCTTTATGAACCTATTTTTTCTGATGGTGGCGATACAATTTATGTTATGGACCAAGTCGGAGACAAAAATGATGATAAAAATTGGCTTGCAGAAATTGCCATAAAAGAAGCCATAGACAAATTGGGCGAACGAGAAAAAACCATCCTTT
>CAYPLT010000023.1:11515-11809 GCA_964411695.1 uncultured Candidatus Soleaferrea sp. | reverse complement strand
ATTTAATATTTTGCCTATTACCATACCAGATGTCAAATTTAATGCAGTGCAAGAATCTTTAATATTTAATAGTTTAAGTAATTCTTGATTCTGAGTTTTGTATTTATTAAAATCTATTAGTTGAGTTTTTAAATTATTAACTTCTGACCTAAGTTTATTATTTTCTAATGTTAGCTCATCTTCGTTAAATATTTTTGTAAGTAAAGTTCTAGTATTATATGATATTTTATAAACATATTTTTGCATAGGAGAGGTAATAAAAGAAATTATGTTAGTAAAGATATGATTATTAGA
>CAYPLT010000023.1:11252-11505 GCA_964411695.1 uncultured Candidatus Soleaferrea sp. | reverse complement strand
AGAGTTTTTGTTGATTGAAAAGCTAAAAATAGTGTAAGATATCAATACAAAAGAAGCAATAATAATTAAATATTTATGTTTATTAAAAAATTTTTTCATTATCAATTACCTTTCTCAGCAACTATCAACATGCTTATACATGTGAGGTTTTTAATATTCAACTAATACATCTCTTAATTTATCAATTTCTTCAAGGACTTTACCAGTTCCTTTAGCAACACAATCTAAAGGCTCGTCAGCAATGTTTACAGGC
>CAYPLT010000023.1:0-11242 GCA_964411695.1 uncultured Candidatus Soleaferrea sp. | reverse complement strand
ACCTGTTTCAGAAGAAATTAAAGTATCAAGACCTTTAAGCAAAGCGCCACCGCCGGTTAATGTAATACCATTGTCTATTATGTCAGCCGCCAATTCCGGCGGTGTTTTTTCTAATGTATTTTTTATTGATTCTACAACAGAAAATAATGGTTCTAATAAAGCTTCTCTAATTTCTTTAGCGCAAATTTCAATGTTATTAGGTAGCCCATCTAACAGATTGCGCCCTTTAATTACCATCTTGTTATTTTCTTCTCCTTCAAAAGGGTAAGCTGAACCAATAGAAATTTTAATGTTTTCAGATGTTCTGTTGCCAATTAATAAATTATATTTTCTTTTGATGTATTGTATTATAGAAGAATCAAATTCATCACCGCCAATTCTTACAGACTGAGCAGTCACTATGCCACCGAGCGAAATTACAGCAACTTCACTAGTTCCTCCGCCGATGTCAACAACCATGCTACCTACAGCTTCAGAAACAGGTAATCCTGCACCAATAGCAGCTGCCATTGGTTCTTCAATTATTAAAACTTGTTTAGCTCCTGCTTTGTAGGACGCTTCTTTAACGGCTCTTCTTTCGACAGCTGTAACTCCAGATGGTATGCATATTACCACTTTAGGTTTAGCTAAAATAGAACCATTTAAAGCTTTTTTTATAAAAGTCTGCAACATACTTGATGTTACTTCAAAATCAGCAATTACGCCATCTTTTAAAGGTCTTACCGCTATAATTGTGCCAGGCGTACGTCCAATAATGTTTTTTGCATCTGTGCCAACATATCTTACAGAATTGTCTCTAGTGTCTATGGCTACTACAGATGGTTCTCTAATTATTATGCCTTTACCTTTCATAAATACTAGTGTATTTGCGGTTCCTAAATCAATACCGATGTCTTTTGAAAATGAAAACATTATGTTTATGCTCCTTTAAAATAAATTTTAAGAAATAATTAAAAAAATAATATTATTTACTAATTAATATTATAACTTTATTTTTTATTTTTCTCAATGTTAATTTTGAATTTTTTATGAAAATTTTTATATCTTCATAAAATAGACTTGACATTCTTTTGAAGGAGTGTTGTTAATGCAATATATACATTTTATTTATTTTATATTGGAATACATTTAACACTTGCAACATAATAAAGATATATTAAGACAAATTAAAGAAATGATTTAGTTTTATATGATTAGAAATTATAAAAATATTATAGTAATAGCAATACCTGAATTTGGTATATTAAGTTCACAAATTCAGATAATGAATATATTATTGTAAAAAGAGCTATATCTAATGCAGATATATTTTTATAAATATAAAACATGCTAAAAATATAAAATTAAATAAAAAATTGACCGATACATCTCTAAAGTTAGATTATTTTAGTGGTATATAAGTTTTATATAAATTTAAAATGTAAAAAAAAAAGACCAAATCATGGTCTTATAAAAACAAATGGTGATCCGTACGGGAGTTGAACCCGTGTTACCGCCGTGAAAGGGCGGTGTCTTAACCACTTGACCAACGGACCACACCAAACTAAGCACATTAACCATTATATATTTACTTTTGATGTTTGTCAATAGCAATGATGAATTTTATTAAAAACGATTCGTGTGATTAAGGATTGCAGTTTAAAAATCATTATCTGTTGATTATTAAATTTAATATTATTCAACTTGTAAATCTATAAAAAATTTGAAAAATATTTGAAATTAAAAGAAATATATGCTATAATATTAATATACATTTGTTGTATGAATATACACAAGAGGATGGTTATTTAATGATAAATGAAGATTTAAAAATTAATAATAAAAATAACTATGATGCTAGCGAAATTGAAATTTTAGAGGGTTTAGACCCTGTTAGAAAAAGACCTGGTATGTATATAGGCTCAACTGGGCTAAAAGGGCTACATCATTTGGTTTATGAAATTGTTGACAACTCTATTGATGAAGCATTGGCAGGCTATTGTGATGAAATTTTAGTTGAAATACTTCCTGGTGATATTATTAAAATTTCAGATAATGGGCGAGGAATACCTGTAGACATACAGGAAAAAATGGGAATTCCAGCTGTTACAGTTGTTTTTACTGTTTTACATGCTGGTGGTAAGTTTGGTGGAAGCGGTTATAAAGTAGCGGGTGGTCTACATGGAGTAGGTGCATCAGTTGTTAATGCACTTTCAGAATGGCTAGAAGTTGAAGTTCTTAGAAATGGTAATGTGTATAAGCAAAAATTTGTTCGAGGTATTGCTCAAACTGAGTTAGAAATTGTGGGAACTACAGACCATACAGGAACCATTATAAAATTTAAACCTGATGTTGAAATTTTTAAAGAAATGGCTGACGGGATGACATTTGATTTTGATGTTTTGCTTAATAGGCTAAGAGAACAAGCTTTTTTAAATGCAGGTGTTAACATAACTTTAAAAGACCTTACTAACCCCAATGAAGTAAAAGAAGAAGTTTTATGTTATGAAGGTGGAATAAAAAGTTTTGTAGAGCATATTCATCAAAGAAGAGCATTAGAAGTAATTCATGATGAAGTTATGTATTTTAGCTCATCTTCAGGTGCGAATATGGCAGAAGTGGCTTTGCAATACAATGATAGTTACAATGATTTGATTTTATCTTTTGCTAATAACATACCAACGGTTGAAGGTGGAATGCATGAAGTGGGTTTTAAAAATGCTCTTACTCGTGCTTTTAACGACTATGCAAGAAAATATAATATTCTTAAAGAAAGTGACAAAAACCTGACTGGAGACGATGTTAGAGAAGGCTTAACAGCAATTATTAGTGTTAAACTTACTAATGCTCAATTTGAAGGTCAAACAAAAGCTAAATTAGGCAACACAGAAATGAAGTCTATGGTAGATAGTTTAGTTTATGAAAATTTGTCAAATTTTTTAGAAGAAAATCCATCTATAGCAAGAGCAATTGTAGAGAAATCAATCAATGCATTTAGAGCTAGAGAAGCAGCTAGACGAGCTAGAGAAATAACAAGAAGAAAAACAGCTTTAGAAACAGCTTCTTTGCCTGGTAAGCTTGCTGACTGCTCTGGTAAAGAAAATACAGAGCTTTATATTGTTGAAGGTGACTCTGCAGGTGGTTCAGCAAAAGCGGGTAGAGACAGAACATTTCAAGCAATCTTGCCTTTATGGGGCAAAATGCTTAATGTTGAAAAAGCTAGGCTGGACAAAGTTTATGGTAACGAAAAATTAATACCGGTAGTTACTGCACTTGGTTGTGGGATAGGTGATGAATTCGATATTAATAAATTAAGATATGATAAAGTAATTATTATGGCTGATGCTGATGTTGATGGTTCACATATTAGAACTTTGTTGTTAACATTTTTCTTTAGGTTTATGAGGCCACTTATAGATGCAGGGCATATTTATATTGCACAACCACCGTTATATAAAATTTCTAAGGGCAAACAAGTTAGGTATGCTTTTTCAGATGCCCAAAGAGATCAATATATTGAAGAATTGTATGGCGAAGATGCCGGAAAAAAATCAGATGTTCAAAGATATAAAGGTCTTGGTGAAATGGACCCTGACCAACTTTGGGAAACTACTATGGACCCTGCAAGAAGAACGATGCTAAAAATAGAATTAGCTGATGCACAAGTTGCTGATGAAATTTTTACAATTTTAATGGGAGATAAAGTTGGCCCAAGGCGTGAATTTATAGAAAAAAATGCTAAAAATGTTGTTAATTTAGATGTTTAAATTAGATTTGCCTAATTTTAGTAGGAGGATTTTTGCGTGGATAAAGTAGATAACAATTATGAAAAAGCAAAAGTTATTAATGTTGATATAGAAAAAGAAATGAAGCAATCTTATCTAGCTTATTCTATGTCTGTTATTGTTGGGCGTGCATTGCCTGATGTAAGAGATGGTTTAAAACCAGTACATAGACGTATATTATATACTCTACATGAAAACGGATTAACGCCTGATAAAGCTTATAGAAAGTGTGCTGATACTGTAGGTTCTGTTTTGGGTAGATATCATCCTCATGGAGATGCTTCAGTTTATGATGCTTTAGTAAGAATGGCTCAAGATTTTTCGCTAAGGTACCCTATGGTAGACGGTCACGGAAACTTTGGTTCTATTGACGGAGATCCGCCAGCTGCTTATAGGTATACTGAGGCTAGGATGAGTAAGATATCTTTAAATATGCTTACAGATATAGAAAAAGATACCGTTGATTTTGCACCTAACTACGATGATAGATTAAAAGAACCTGTTGTGTTACCGTCTAGACTTCCTAATTTATTGGTTAATGGGTCAACAGGTATAGCTGTTGGGATGGCAACAAATATACCACCACATAATTTGGGTGAAGTAATTGATGGTGTTTGTGCCTTAATAGATAACCCAGATTTGACTTTAGAAGATCTGCTTAAAACAGTTAAAGGGCCAGACTTCCCGACAGGTGGAATTATTATGGGGCTTGCTGGTATAAAATCTGCGTATGCTACAGGTAAGGGTAAAATAACATTAAGAGCAAAAACACATATAGAAGAACTTAAAAATGGCAAGTTTAAAATTGTGGTTACAGAAATACCGTACATGGTTAATAAGTCTAGACTAATAGAAAGCATAGCTAATTTAGTAAAAGAAAAAAAAGTAGAAGGTATTACTGACCTTAGAGATGAATCTGACAGAGATGGGCTTAGAATAGTTATTGAGTTAAGGCGAGATGTTAACCCACAAATTGTTTTGAATAAATTATTTAGCTACACGCAACTGCAAGACACTGTTGGGGTAATAATGCTTGCATTGGTAGATGGTCAACCTAAAATAATGTCTCTTAAAGAAGTTTTGACGCATTATGTTAGTTTTCAAGAAAGTGTTGTCACTAGAAGAATTAACTTTGAACTCAAAAAAGCAAAAGAAAGAGCACATATATTAGAAGGTTTAAAAATTGCTTTAGATAATATAGATGAAGTCATTGCAATATTAAAAAAATCTGCTTCTGTAACTGAAGGTAAATTGGCATTGATGAAAAGATTTGGTTTGACAGAAGTTCAATCTCAAGCCATAGTTTCAATGAGGTTAGCTCAGTTAACCGGTTTAGAAAGAGAAAAAATAGAAGAAGAGTTAAAAGCATTATTAAATAAAATTTCAGAATATATTGCTATATTATCTGATAGAAACAAGATAATGAGTATTATTAAAGAAGAGATTACAGCTATTAAAAATAAGTTTAATGATGAAAGACGTACGCAAATAGAAATGGTTAGCGGAGAAGTAGATATTGAAGATTTAATTACAGAAGAAGAATGTGTTATCATATTAACAAACTGTGGTTACATTAAACGTCAACCTGTTGATGTTTATAAAAGTCAAAGACGTGGTGGCAAAGGTTTATCTGGTATGTCTACTCGCGATGATGATTTTGCAAAATCTGTATTCATATGCTCAACTCATGACAATGTAATGTTTTTAACAAATAAAGGTAGAATTTTCAAGTTAAAAGCATATGAAATTCCTTCAAGTAGCAGAACAGCTAAAGGAACTAATATTATTAATTTATTGCCTATAGACAAAGATGAAAATATTTCTAATATGGTAAAAATTCATGAATTTGTAGATGATAAGTATTTAGTTATGGCCACGAGAAATGGATTAATTAAAAAAACAGCATTGTCAGCTTACAAAAATGTTAGAAAAGTTGGGGTAATAGCAATTAAGCTAGATGAAGGTGACAGTTTGGCTTGGGTTAGGCTAACAGATGGAAAGTCTGACATACTTTTAGCTACTAAAAATGGAAAAGCTATTAATTTTAATGAAGCTCAAATAAGGAGTATTGGAAGAAATTGTAGGGGAGTTAGGGCTATAAAATTAAAAGGCGACGATAAAGTTATTGGTATGACAGTAATCAAAAAGGACAGCCTATTGTTAACTGTTACAGAAGGCGGAAACGGAAGGAAAACACAAGTTTCCCAATATAGTAGCCATAATAGAGGTGGCATTGGATGCATTAACTATAAGATAGACAAAAATAATGACTATGTTGCAGCAGTAGAAGCTGTAAATGAAGGTGATGATGTTATTATAATCAGCGATAAGGGTCTTATTATTAGAATAGACTCTGCTGAAATAGCAACTTCGTCAAGGTACTCTAGAGGCGTTAAAGTAATGAAGATTAATAAAGATGAAAAAATAATATCAATTGCAGTGGCAGATAAATTAAAAATTGATGAAGATACACTTGATGAAAACAAAGAAAATTAACATAAATTTTAAAGTTAATATTAAAGTTTTTTAAATTAAATTAAAAATTTATTTTAAAGGATTGACATGAATTTTTAAATATGTTATAATCTAAAAAGATGATATAAGATTTATAAGTTAGATTATGGTTAGTTTATTATCAAAAAATAAATTTTTTAATTATCTTGACATATTGTATTTTTTATGTAAAATATAGTTGTGCAATAAAATGTATAGATATTATAAAATATTAAATAAAACATTGTAATTTAAGGTATTAAGTAGCTAAGTTTGTATTATTTTTAAATTTGTATAGGACGTTGACTGTTCTTTATATGCAGTCAAAAAATTAAAAATCTCAAGCTTTGATTAAAAAAGTGTTGAGTGAATTTATATAGATTTTATTTTAGGAGGGGTTATTATGTTAAGAACATATCAACCAAAAAAACGTCATAGAAAAATGGAGCATGGCTTTAGAAAAAGAATGTCTACAAAAAATGGAAGAAAAGTTTTAGCACGTCGTAGAGCAAAAGGAAGAAAACGACTAAGTTACTAGTAATTAGTTTTTTGTTTTAACGTTATATAATATGATGTTATGAATTAAATTTTATAATATATTATTAAATCGGCGGCTGTTAACATCGTCTTTATTAGAATAGGTGTGAGCCGCATATTTTTTAAAAATAATAGCTTAGCAATTAAAGTTATTTTTTGTTTTTATTTATAATCGAAATAATATGGATTAATGATTTATGATTAAAAATGTATCTTTAAACAAAAATAAAAATTTTAAGTACGTATACAATAGAGGTAAAAATATTGTATCGCCTATTTTGGTTACATATGTTGTAAAAAATAAATTGGGTATTAATAGAATAGGTATTACAACAAGTAAAAAAATTGGTAATGCTGTTGAAAGAAATAGAGCTAGAAGAATTATTAAAGTAGCTTATAGAAATTGTTGTAGCAAAGTAAAAACAGGCTATGATCTAGTTTTTGTTGCTAGAAATAAAACTGTTAAATCTAATAGTAACCAAATTTATGATGTTATGAAGCAACATTTATCTCAGTTAAATATTTGGTGTTTGAAGTAATTATTTTGAGTTGTAGGTGGCTAAATTAATGTTTAGGAAAATTTTTTTATCAATTATTAAATTTTATCAAACGGTAATTTCGCCATATAGCTTTGGTTGTTGTAGATTTATTCCAACTTGTTCTGAGTATACTTATGAAGCTATAGAAAAGTTTGGTTGCCTTAAAGGCATAATTATTTCGGTTAGAAGATTGTTAAAATGTAATATGTTTAATAATGAATATGGGTATGACCCTGTACCAGAAAAATTTGATATTAATTTTAAAAAAATCATGTAAAAATAAATTTAATAATTTGTTAATTTAGGAGAATAGTTTTAAATGAAAAGTATTATGAGTTGGGTTGCATACCCACTTGGATGGATTATGTGGCTTTTATATTCAGTAATACCAAATTATGGGTTAGTTATTTTGGGATTTACGATTATAATGAAAGTTTTATTGTTTCCAGCCACTTTGAAACAGCATAAATCTTCTATTTCTAGAGTTAGGTTACAGCCCAAAATGGAGGCAATAAAAAATAAATATGGTAAGAATCCTCAAAAATATCAACAAGAGATAATGAAATTATATCAAGAAGAAGGAATGAATCCGGCTTCAGGATGTTTAATACCGTTGCTTCAAGCACCTATTCTTTTTGGTATGATAGGTGTTGTTTATGCACCGCTTAAGTATATTTTAAGATTGTCAGATACGGTTATATCAAAGGCAACATCGATATCTAAACAATTATTGAGTACTGATATTTGGGTAAAAGGTGCAAAAGCAGAGCAGTATGTAATAATTAATGCTATAAAAAATACTCCAAAAGCATTTGAAAGTTTGGGTAAAGATGTTATAGATAAGGTAGTTGGGTTGAGATTTAATTTTTTAGGTATGGATTTATCTAAAACCCCTATTGTGCCACATAGTTTTGCTGATTTAGATTTGATTTTGTTAATTCCAATATTGTCTGGAATAACGTCTCTTTGGCTTTCTATTCAAGCTATGAAAAATAGCTCAAATATGGCTGTAGATGATGCTTCAAAGCAAGCAGCTCAGTCATCTAAATTTATGTTTTTTATAATGCCGATATTTTCAGTTATGATTAGCTTTAGTTGCCCAGCTGGCGTAGGTTTGTACTGGATTTTTTCTAATCTGTTTGCTATATTGCAAACTGGTTTTCTTTATAAAAAATATAACCCAGTGGAAATTGTAAAAAAAGCTAAAGAAGAAATGGTTGCTCAAAAAGAACAAGAGCGTTTGGCAAGAATAGAAGCTAGAAAACAGATGGCCAGTGAAAATAATTTTAATAAAAATAGTATATGTGATGGTATGTCTCAAAAAGAAATTAATAAGGTTAAACTTGCAAATGCTAGAAAGAGAGATGCCGAAAAATATGGTGATTATAACGAGTAGTTATTGGTTGTAAGGAATCAATTATAATAGTTTAAATTAATAATTAAATAAAGATTGTTATTTGATGCTGTAAGTATTATAAGAGGTGTGTATTGTTGAAAAAAGAGATAATTAAAACCGCTAAAACATTAGAAGAAGCAATAAAGTTAGCGTGTGAAGAGTTACAAGTTAGCAGAGAAGAAGCATCTATTGAAATTTTGACTATGCCTAAAAAGGGTTTTTTGGGGATAGGTCAGGTTGAAGCTAAAGTTAAAGCTAGCGTCGAACAAAATTTAGAAGATATAAAATTAAAAAATATTAATACAGAAAGCGTAAACATAGATGTAGTAAATAAGATGGAAGTTGCTAAAAATTACCTATGTACATTGCTAAAAAATATTGGTTTAGAATATGTCGATGTAGATGTTAAGGAAGAACGTGATGATAAAGTTATTTTTACATTAAAAGGTGAAAATTTGGGTTTGATTATAGGTAAACGAGGCGAAACTTTAAATGCCATTCAATATCTTTGCTCTATAGTTGCTAATATGTCTGGAGGAACATACTATAATGTAATTGTTGATGTTGGAAATTATAGAGAGTCTAGAGAACAGGTGCTTAAAGATTTGGCAAATAAAATTGCTAAATCTGTTTTAAAAAATGGCAAGAAGATTGCTTTAGAACCAATGAGTAATTATGAAAGAAAAATTATTCATGAAGCTATACAAAATATTAATGGTGTAAAATCCATATCAAAAGGGAATGACCCTTTTAGGCATATAGTGGTTTTTTCAGAAGGTACATTTCAAAAGAAAGATAACGTTAAGAATAAAAAGTGTGGATATAAAAATAATAAATATGAAAGATCTAAATATAATCAAGTAGTTTAGGAGAGATAAATATGGATATTATAAAACTAGCAAGAGATTTAGGTTCAGAAATACAAAAGCAAGATGTGTATTTGAACTTGGTTAAAAGTCAAGCTGAAAATGATGATGACCAAGCGTTGCAGCAATTAATTGGTGAATTTAATTTAAAAAGAATGACATTAAACGCAGAAACTAGTAAAGATAAAGAAAAAAAAGATCAAAGTAAAGTTGAAACTTTAGATAAAGAAATAAAGGAACTTTATGATAAAATAATGAGTAATCCAAATATGATTAAATATAATACAAGTAGACAGGCTTTAACAAAGTTGTTGACAGATATAAATAAAATTCTGTCTGCAGCAGTTACGGGACAAGATCCACAGACAGTTGATTTAGAAGATCACGGTTGCGGAGGCAGTTGTTCGACATGCGGTGGTTGCCGTTAATTTTAAATTTGCATTATCGTTAAAGGAAGAAAATTAAAATAAAAATATTATTTAAGGTTGCATTTTAAAGTGCAACTTTTTTTTATTTGGTAGATCATAATTGGGGACAGAATAAATTTAGTTACTGCGCTGTTAACCGCTTAAAAATATTTTAAAAATAGAGATGTTGAGTTAAATATAATATTAATTAAATACAAAATATATGTTAAAGCTCAAAATTGATTTAAGAAGAGTAAATTTTTAGCAAATTAAAAATTCACTATAGTTATTAGACCGATAGAGTTAATCTTTGATTTATAAATATTTTTTTAATATTATTTATTTTTATTATACGATATGATATAATATATTAAATGCTAAAATTAGAAAGGATTTATACAGTGAGGAAAAAATTATTAGATAAATTGATAAGCGTAGTTTTAGTTGAGCAGATGATTTTAAGTATTTTATGTCAAGGTTTTGAAAGCTGTAAAATTTTTGCAAGTTCAGGTGTTGCAGGAGATTTTACACAGAAAGAAAATTTAATGGAAAAAGACTACTGTTGTGAAGTAGAAGAATTAAATAAATATAATTGTGAAAAAAATGGGTTGAGATATAAGTTAGGAAAAGAAACAGCAACTTTAAATGCTTGTATAAATAAAAAAATAGTAAAAGCAAAAATACCTAATTATATAAGTAAATGTGGGAAACAATATAAAGTAATGTTTATAGGTGATAATGCTTTTTGTAAATGTATAAGTTTAGAATCTATAGAAATTTCATCAAGCATAAAGTGGATAGGAATACGTGCTTTTGAAGACTGTACAAAATTAACGAGTGTAGTTTTTGAAATTCCGTCAAGCTTATCTATGATAGGTGATTATGCTTTTCATAACTGTGAAGTATTAGAGAGTGTGAGAATTCCTTCACGCGTAACTATAACAGGTTGTTTTATTTTTAAAGGTTGTAGAAGATTAACAAGTGTGGTTTTTGAAGATGGGTCAAATTTAACGTCAATAGGTGATATGGGTTTTGAATTTTGTGGAAGTTTAAAAGAGTTAAAAATACCAAGAGGTGCAAATTATGAAGCTAAATTACGTGACATGCTTCCGAATGATGCCAAAATAATTTATATAGATGAAAAATTAAATGGGAGAAATTAATTTAAAAAAATTTTAATAAAACTTTAAAAAGAAAAATCCGGCTAGGCTATTTTGATATGTACCCCCAATACTGGACA
>CAYPLT010000022.1:0-11839 GCA_964411695.1 uncultured Candidatus Soleaferrea sp. | reverse complement strand
GTAGTAATTTAAAATTTTAGATAATAGAGCTTTAAAAAAGATATTATTTTGAGGAGAAACAAAATGCTTAGAGATGAAGCGTTAAGATTAGTGCTTTTGGGTGCGCCTGGTGCAGGTAAAGGAACGCAAGCAGAAAAAATATCTCAAAAATATAATATTCCAACTATAAGTACTGGTAATATTATTAGAGAGTCTTTGAAAAATGAAACACCATTAGGGTTAAAAGCCAAATCTTATATAGATTCTGGAGCTCTTGTTCCTGATGAAATCATTATATCTATAGTTAAAGAAAGGCTTTCAAAAGATGACTGCAAATGTGGTTTTATTTTAGATGGTGTACCTAGAACTATTGGTCAAGCAAAATCAATTGATGAAATGGGCATAGATATTAATAAGGTTATTAGTATAGAAGTAGCAGATGATAAAATAATATCTAGACTTAGTGGTCGAAGAGTTTGTAGTAAATGTGGTTCAAGTTACCATATTACGGATAAACCTTCAAAGCAAGAAAGTGTTTGTGACAATTGTGGTGAAAAACTAATTATTAGGCATGATGATGACCCTAAGATTATATCAGATAGATTAAAAGTTTACCACGAACAAACAGAACCATTAAAAGATTATTACAAATCTAAAGGATTGTTAATAGTTGTTGAGGGTCAAGAGCTTGTAGAAGAAACTACTAGATTAGTTGATGAGGCGTTAAATAAATAATGATATATTTAAAAACTTCGGATGATTTAAAATTGATGAAAAAAGCTGGTGAAATAGCTGCAGGTGCATTAAAAGCAGCTGAAAATGCTATAAAGCCTGGTGTTTCTACATTATATATAGACAAAGTAATATATGATTATATAACATTAAAAGGTGGAATACCATCTTGTCTAGGTTATGGTGGGTTCCCTGCAAGTAGTTGTATTTCTATTAATGAAGAAGTTATTCATGGTATACCGTCTAAAGCAAAAATCATTAAAGACGGAGACATTGTTAGTGTAGATATTACTGCTAGTTATAAAGGGTTTCATGGGGATAACACAGCGACATTTGCAGTTGGAAGTGTTGAAGAACGTGTACTTAAATTATTAGAAGCTACTAAAAATTCGCTTGCTGAGGCTATTAAACAGGCAGTTGTAGGTAACAGAATAGGAGATATTTCTAATGCTGTGCAAACATATGCAGAATCAAGAGGTTATAGCGTGGTTCGTGAGTATGTTGGTCATGGTATAGGGAAAGATATGCATGAAAGTCCTTCAGTGCCTAATTTTGGCAAATCTGGCCATGGGCGTCGTTTAGAAGCTGGCATGACTATAGCAATTGAACCAATGATTAATTTGGGCTGTAAAGAAGTAAGAGTGTTAGATGACGGATGGACGGTGGTTACTGCGGATGGAGAATGCTCAGCCCATTTTGAGCACACAGTTGCCATCACTGAAAATGGTCCTATTATATTAACTTTAATATAAAAGGTGTTTTTAAGAAGATGAAAAAAGGCATGGTAGTTATATCGAAATCTGGCAGAGATAAAGGGCATTTCTTTGTTGTTGTGAAAGCCTATGATGAATGTGCTTACATTGCAGATGGGAAATTAAGAAAAATTGGCAATCTTAAAAAAAAGAACATTAAACATCTGCAACGCACTAATATTTTTATAAATCTAGATGAAATAACAGGTAACAAGCAGTTGAACAAAAAAATTTTAGAACTTACAAGACAAAATTAATTTTTTTAGATGTTTATTCAGTATGTTATTTAATCAAAATTAATATTGCAAAAACTATATGTACTTAACTTTAAAGATATACAGTTTGTATATTGAATAGGGGGTTTTAAATTGTCTAAAGATGATATGATAGAAGTTGAAGGAGTAGTTGTTGAAGTTTTACCAAATGCTCAATTTAAAGTTGAGCTTCAAAATGGCCATAAAATTTTAGCTCATATTTCTGGCAAACTAAGAATGAACTTTATTAAAATTTTAACAGGTGACAAAGTTACAGTTGAAATGTCACCATATGATTTGACTAAAGGTAGAATAACATGGCGTACAAAATAAGGTTTATAGACTTTTAGTTATTAATATCTTAAATTTAAAATTGTTAATGTATTTTAATAATATTTTAAGTTTATTAGGTTTTCAAAAATTGCTTGTAAGGCAATAGTACCTCATGGCATGTGGGAAGGGTTATCCTCGTAAAAAACCCATAGCTTATTAAATGTTATTATGCATTTTATTAAAATTAGATTACTAAAAAGAAATTGCCAATTAATTTAAAGTGGAAGGTGCCACAGAATAACAAGGGGGTTTTTTAAATGAAAGTTAGACCTTCAGTTAAACCGATGTGTGAAAAATGTAAAGTAATTAAACGTCACTCAAAGGTTATGGTAATTTGTCAAAACCCTAAACATAAACAAAGGCAGGGTTAAAAACCTTATTAATGGAGGTGTTGTAATTATGGCTCGTATTGCTGGTGTAGATTTACCACGAGAAAAGAGAGTAGAAATAGGGTTAACTTATATATATGGAGTAGGTATTAATAAATCAAGAGAAATACTTAAAAATACAGGTGTTAATCCAGACACTCGTGTTAAAGATTTATCTGAAGATGATATTTCAAAAATAAGAGATTACATCGATAAAAATATAAAAGTTGAAGGTGACCTTCGTAGAGATGTAGCTTTAAACATTAAGCGTCTTATAGAGATAAATTGTTATCGTGGTATTCGTCATAGAAAAGGGTTACCTGTAAGAGGTCAAAGAACTAAAACAAATGCTAGAACTCGTAAAGGTCCTAAAAAGATTGTAGCTAACAAAAAGAAATAGCAAGGGGGGTTAATTTATGGCAAAAGTAGCAGTTAAAAAAGTTTCTAGAAGAAGAAATGCAAAGCGTAAAAATATTCAATATGGTTCAGCGCATATACAGGCTACATTTAATAATACAATAGTAACAATTACAGATACTCAAGGTAATGCAATATCTTGGGCTAGTGCTGGTGGTCTTGGTTTTAGAGGCTCAAGAAAATCTACTCCATTTGCAGCACAAATGGCTGCAGAAACTGCAGCAAAAGCAGCAATGGAACATGGTTTAAAATCAATACAGGTGTATGTTAAAGGTCCAGGTTCTGGTAGAGAAGCAGCTATACGTGCTCTTCAATCAGCTGGTTTAGAAGTAAATATGATAAAAGATGTTACACCTATACCTCATAATGGATGTAGACCGCCTAAAAGAAGACGTGTTTAATAATATTAAGAAAGGAGAGAATTCCTATAGTATATTAATGTTTTAAAATTAGTAAACATTATATTGATGGAAGGTAGATTAAATGGCAAGATATACAGGACCGGTATGCAGATTGTGTCGCCGTGAAGGTGAAAAATTATTTTTAAAAGGAGAAAGATGTTATACAGATAAGTGTGCAGTTTCTCGTAGGGCATCAGCGCCTGGTCAACATGGCAAAGGTAAAAAGAAGCTTTCAGAGTATGGGCTTCAACTTAGAGCTAAACAAAAAGCTAGACGTTATTACGGTGTTTTAGAAAGCCAATTTGAAAAATATTTTGATATTGCTACAAGAAAGCAAGGCATGGCTGGTGAAAATTTATTAAAAATTTTAGAGTCAAGATTTGACAATATAGTGTATAGATCAGGTTTTGCTAATTCTAGAAAAGAAGCAAGACAGTTAGTTAGACATAACCATTTTGTAGTTAACGGAAAAAAAGCAAATATACCATCTATATTGCTAAAACCGGGTGATGTTATTGAAATTGTTCAAAAAAGTAAAGATTTAGATAAAATCAAGGGCATCATTGAGTCTAATAAATCAAGAGTAGTGCCAAAATGGCTAGATGTTAATGTTGACAATTTTACAGTAAAAGTAGTAGAATTACCAAGTAGAGAAGACATAGATATTAACATAGAAGAACATTTAATAGTTGAGCTTTACTCTAAGTAGTAATTATTATTTGTAAATCCGGTGTAAAAATAATTTTAAAACACTAAAGGTTTTTTGGGCAAACCGATTGAATAATTTAGCAAGCCGGAGCTATATTCATTCTCAAAAATCTCAAATAAAAGCAGAGAATGCCCATTGGCAGACTATAACAATTAATAAGATTGTATATAAACATTCTTATTTTTAGGGAGGCTAAGGCTTTTGATAAGTATAGATAAACCGGTAATCAAATCGGTTGATTTATTACCAGATGGCACTTATGGTAAGTTTATAGTTGAGCCACTTGAGCGTGGTTTTGGAGTAACTTTAGGTAACAGTTTAAGAAGGGTATTACTTTCTTCATTGCCGGGTGTTGCTGTTAGTGCTGTAGAAATAGAAGGTGTCCAACATGAGTTTTCTACAATACCTGGAGTAAAAGAAGATGTTACGGAGATAGTACTTAATTTAAAAGGTTTAAGGATTAAATTCTTAGATGATGAAGAAGAAAAAACTGTTTATATTGATGCTGAAGGTGAATGTGAAATCACAGCAGGCTCCATAATCAGAGACTCGCAAACTGAAATTTTAGATCCTGATATGCATATAGCTTACCTCGATAAAGGTGCACGGTTGAAAATGGAAATCAATGTAACAAAAGGCAGAGGATATGTTTCTGCTGAAAAAAATAAATCAAATGGAGATTTTCATATAGGCAAAATATCTGTAGATAGTATATATACACCAGTTTTAAAAGTTAATTACACGGTAGAGAATACACGTGTGGGGCAGATAACAGATTATGATAAACTGTCAGTTGAAGTTTGGACTGATGGTGTACTCTCGGCGCAAGAGTCTGTTTCTTACGCGGCCAAAATACTCAACGAACATCTCAATTTATTCACAAGTCTTTGTGAATCTGTTGGTGATTCTTCAATTATGATAGAAAATGGATATGGAGAAAAAGACAAAATGCTTGAGATGGCCATTGAGGATCTTGACTTATCTGTTAGATCATTTAACTGTTTAAAACGTTCAGGAGCAAAAACTTTGCGCGATTTAACTGAAATGACACGAGATGACTTAATGAAAGTTAGAAATTTAGGTAAAAAATCGATGGAAGAAGTCATAGAAAAGTTAGATTCGCTGGGATTTTCATTTGCGAAGTCGGAAGATGAATAATATAATAATTTAGGTTGACAGATAGTTAGAGATTAATTATCTGACCGGTGTGTAAAGGAGTGATTTTGATGCCTGGTAGTAGAAAGCTTGGCAGATCGTCTGATCACAGAAGAGCTATGCTTAGAGCAATGGTTACTTTTTTGTTAGAACAAGGTAAAATAGAAACTACTGTAACAAGAGCTAAAGAAGTAAGAAGTGTAACAGAAAAAATTATTACAAAAGCAAAAGAAAATAATTTGCATAACAAAAGGCAAGTTATGGGTTACGTAACAAAAGAAGAGGTTGTTAAGAAGCTCTTTGATGAAATAGCACCTAAGTATAATGATGTAAAAGGTGGATACACCAGAATTAGTAGAATTGGTAACCGTAGAGGCGATGCAGCAGAAATGGCAATAATAGAGCTAATTTAGTAGCTTTATGTCATCATATGTTTTAATAATAAAAAAGACTTGTATCTCAACAAGTCTTTTTTATATTTATTTAAATAATAAAAAAAATTTTTAAAAACCTATTGACATAAATGCATTATTGTGTTATTATAATAATGCAGTAATATATTAATACTATTATATAATAAAGAGGTGGAGGATTTTGAAATATCAGTTTAGCAATAGTTTGCCTATTTATAAACAAATTATAGATAAAATTAAATTTGATATTATATCAAAAAAAATTATGCCTGGTGAGAAGTTACTTTCAATTAGAGATTATTCTGAAAGTTTTGGTGTAACTCAAAATACAGTGCAAAAAGCCTTGACAACGCTAGAGCAAGAAGAATTGATTTACACTGAAAGAACAAATGGTAAATTCATAACACAAAATGTAAAAAAAATAGATGATATGAAAGAAAAAATTGCATGTAAAAAGATTAACCAATTTTTGCAAGACATGAAAAACATGGGGTATACAAAATTTGACATAATTAATTTAATAAATAATAAAGGAGATTTTTTAGATGAACGAGAATAGAGAAAATAATAATATTGTTAGTATATCAGCATTAACTAAAAATTATGGCAAGTTTTTAGCATTAGATGATGTTAATTTGGATTTGCCAAAAGGTAGGATAATAGGTTTGCTTGGTCCAAATGGTAGTGGTAAAACAACACTAATGAAAGTGTTAACTGGGCTAATATGCAATTATAAAGGTGAGGTTTTAATAAATGGTTATAGACCAGGTGTAGAAACAAAATCTGTTGTTTCTTATTTGCCAGATAAACCATATTTTGCTAGCTGGATGAGACCTATTGACATTATCAAAATGTTTGAAGATTTTTATAGAGATTTTGATAAAGACAAAATGATGAGTATGCTTCAAAGTTTAGATCTTGATGTGAATAAGAAAATTAAAACTATGTCAAAAGGTATGATAGAAAAGCTACAGCTTTGCTTAGTAATGTCTCGTAAGGCTTTGCTTTATGTGCTAGATGAACCTCTTGCAGGTGTAGACACGGCTACTAGAGATTATATTTTAGATACTATAATAAAAAATTATAACCCTGAAGGCACAATATTAATTTCAACACACTTAATCAATGATGTTGAAAACATATTTGATTCTATAATTTTTATTAAAAATGGCAAAATAACTTTATTTGAAGATGCAGATAACATAAAAGAAAAATATGATAAGTCAATTAATGAATTATTTAAGGAGGAATTCAAGTGTTTTTAAAACTTTTAAAACATGATTTCAAATATTACAGCAAAAAATATATAGCCATAATAATTGGTATAGTATGTTTCACAATATTAAATTTATTGCAAGATTATTTTTTTGGCAAAGACTCGTTTCTTGAAGCAGATGTTTTCAAACTGGTAGGCATGATGGCAGTAGCAATAATTTTAATGTATTCTGTTATACTTGGCATAAAAATTTTTAATCAAAAGTTTATATCTCAAGAATCATACTTAACGTTTTCTTTGCCAGTGACTAAAAATCAGCAACTTCTTAGTAATTTAATAGTTTGCTTTATTTGGTGCACACTAGTTTCTATTTTTTATTATGCTTTTATGTCAACATTTTTAATTGTTTATTATAATGACCCTGTAAGTTTTTTAAAAGGCATTAAAGATTATTGTAATCGCATAGGTTTGGATGTTTTGTTATTAATAGTTGAATCTGTGATGTTGCTTAACATAATTTATTTTTGTATAGCATTTGTAAATTCTGCTAATATGAAACGTTTTTCTAAACTTATAGGCATGTGCTTATTTGCTGTAATAGTGTATGCGTATATGAATTTAAAAACTTTAATTTCTGATTTATGTAATCATGATGCTTATATGAGCAATATTTATTTTTTAGCAGTTGCATTGTTTGCAAATGTAGTATTTTATTTTTCTACTCTTTATATTTTAGAAAAAAAAATAGAAGTAGATTAGTATATTAATTTTTAAACTTTAAGTTAATTTACTAATTTAAAAACTTTTTAAAGATAATAAATTATTTAAGGAGGAACGAAATGTTTTTAAAACTATTAAAACATGATTTCAAATATTATGCAGAAAATTTTATGGCTATAGTAGTGAGCATAATGTGTTGTACTGTTTTATCCATATTACCAAATCAAGTTATAATTAATCAAAAAGCTATTTGCTTCGGCACGATTAAATTTTTTAGTATGTATGCAGTAATTATTATGTTAATGGTGTGTTCTGTAATAATTGGCATAAAAATTTTTAACCAAAAGTTTATATCTAAAGAATCATACTTAGCGTTTTCTTTGCCAGTGACTAAAAATCAGCAACTGTTAAGTAATTTAACAGTTTGTCTTACATGGGTTGGCATAGTTTATTTCGTTTTATTTATTTTTGTTTGGTTATTTGTTAGTTTTTTTGAGCCACCTGATTCTTTTTATTATTTATATCATGTTGATAAATTAATTAGTGAAGGTTTATATAGATTAGTCTTTATAACCAATAGTCAATCATATTTAGTAGGTATTATTACATTTATTGTGTTGCATATATTGATGATAAACATAATTTATTTTTGCATAGTATTTGTAAACTCAGCAAATATGAAACGTTTTTCTAAACTTATAAGCATATGTTTGTTTTCTGTAATAGTGTATGCGTATATAGTTATTGCTAACTTAGTTACTAGTTACGATGTTTGTACGAATAATATTTGTTTAATAGCAGTAGCATTGGTTGCAAATGTAGTGTTTTATTTTTCTACTCTTCATATTTTAGAAAAGAAAATAGAAGTAGATTAGCATATTAACTATAAAGCTTTAAGTTAATTTATTATTTTAAAAACTAGTTGTATATAGAAATAAGAGAGATAAATAAATGAAAGAAATTTTTATAAAAGAAAATGACGCAAACCAACGAGTAGATAAATTTTTAATTAAAAGTTTTCCTAAGTTAACTACTTCAGAGGTCTATAAATACATAAGAAAAAAAAGGGTAAAATTAAATAACAAAAGATGTGAAGCTTCAAATAAATTGTCTGTTGGAGATGTAATGCAACTATATATTAATGATGATCTTTTAGAACAAGAAGTAGACTTAAAGTTTTTAAAGTCAAATAATAAACTCAATGTAATTTATGAAGATGAAAATATATTAATTGTTAATAAGCCTGTAGGTCTAATTGTTCATGAAGATGATAAAGAAAAAATCGACACCTTGGTTAATAGAGTAAAAAAATATCTTTATCTTAAAGGTAATTTTAACCCAAATGGAGAGAATAGCTTTGTACCTGCATTGGTTAATAGAATAGATAGAAATACAGAAGGTTTGGTAGTTGCAGCTAAAAATGCGCAATCTTTGAGAATTTTAAATGAAAAATTTAAAAATCGAGAATTACAAAAATTTTATCTTTGCTTAGCTCAGGGCAAATTTAAAAATAAAACCGGAATATTAAATCATTATTTAATAAAAGATGAAGCTAAAAATAAAGTTTATGTTTCTGACGAGCAAGAAAAAGACGCAAAAAAAATTTCTACAAAATATAGGGTTGTAGAAGAATTAAAAAATAATAAAAATAAAAATTTAGTTAATTCAATAATAGAAATTGAATTGTTAACAGGCCGTTCTCATCAAATCAGGGCGCATATGGCTTACATAGGTCATCCACTTGTTGGAGATATTAAATATGGTGCTACTAAAAATTTACATGGTGTGTCTCACCAAATTTTAATGGCTTATAAATTAGTTTTTGATTTTAAAAAAGATGCAAACATATTAAATTATTTAAATAAAAAAGTTTTTGTAATTAAAGATGCTAAAAATAAGTTAATAAACATTGCAATAATGTAGATTGTTGTGTAATAAAATCAATAAAAAAACCGTATGTATATTTTGTGGGATATGAGAAAGATGAATATACATGCGGTTTATTTTTGTAGTTATCCTAAAATTTCAAATATGCCTAATATAATCATCAATATTCCAGAGACTAATCCTGCATATTTACCACATATGCGCCCAATTACATTGTAGCCCATAGCAACTCCAAGAATTATGGTTATTAAGCTGATTAAAAAAGTTAGAATAACCGTTGCAGAAATATTTACACCTGCTAAACTTGCACTGATGCCAATACCTAAATTGTTTATGGTTAATGCAAATGCAAGCATAATTGTTTCTCTTAAGCCAATTTTTCTGTCACATATGTTCGTGTTATTGTTGCAGCAAATATCTTCTTTGACAATGTCGGGTAAAGAATTAGCATTATTTTTATTTTTGTTGATGCAATATTCTAAAATAAAATATATGCCTATTAAAATAATCATAGATGCACCTAAGTTTTGGGCAATGGTTACAGGTAAAACTGTTGCTATTAAACGTCCAAATAACATAGAGATCAACGTACCACACGAGGTAATTATGGCAATTAATAAATTAGAACCTAAGCCGATTTTTGTTCGCTTCATTCCATAAGCAATTCCTACTACAATGTTGTCTAAACATGCAGACAAACTCAGTAAGAATGCAGAAATTAATATGGCTGTCATTTTATGCACGCTCCTTTTCGTATAAAATTTTATTTCTCTCTATCTTATGCAAATTCGTAATTAATGGTACATAAAAATAACATGTTTATTGTTTTGTAATATCAATTTATGAGACGAAATCATATTATAGTAAAAAGGATGGTGATAAAATGAAGGAAAATTTTGTGAAATTTAAATCTGTTACCCAGGCAATGAAGGCTCAGCAGATTTTAAACAAGCAAAAAATTAAATCTAATCTGGAACGTTCAACAGGTAAAGAGTCTAGTGGGTGTGGCTATAAACTGGTAACAAATGGAGATATAAAGACAGTAAAAAAAATTTTAATAGACAATAACATAAATTTCCAATAAATGGTATTGTTCCGTCAGTCAACACGCGACATTGGCATCGCCTCTTAGGATTTCAATAGGGGATTATATCTACTACTGAAAGACTTAAGATGGCCCCACCGCCTAAAAGGTGTGTGGGATATTTTGTCGTGATTATAAAATAAAAAGGAGTGAGTTTTTATTGATATATTTTGATAATGCAGCAACAACATTTCCGAAGCCTAAAATAGTTGCAGAAAGCTTTAGAGAGGTCTTAAAAAAGTACGCAGGTAACCCTGGCAGAAGTGGTCATAATATGGCAATGCAAACATCTATGATGGTTTATAAGACTAGAGAAGCAGTTGCAGAATTTTTTAATGTGAATAATGTAGAAGATGTAGTTTTTACTTTAAACTGCACAATGGCGACTAATGTGGCAATCAAAGGTGTTGTTTCACAAGGAGACCATGTTGTAATATCTAGCTATGAGCATAATGCAGTATTAAGACCGGTTTATAAGTTAAAAACAGCCGGTGTAATCTCTTTTGACGTTGCACAAGTTTATGAAAATGATGACGCTAGAACAATTGATTCATTTAGAAAAGCTATAAGAAGGAATACAAAATTAGTTATATCAATACACGGTTCTAATGTGTTTGGCAATATTTTGCCGATAAAAGATATATCTAAATTAGCACATCAAAATGGGGCGATGTTTATGTTAGATGCAGCCCAATCAGCAGGTGTGGTTAAAATAGACGTTCAAGATATGGGCATTGATTTGCTGTGTGCACCTGGTCATAAAAGTCTTTATGGCCACAGTGGAACAGGAATATTGATTACAAATCATGGAGAAAAATTAAACACATTAATTGAGGGTGGCACAGGTAGTCTTTCTCAAGAATATAGTCAGCCGAATTTTATGCCAGATAAATTTGAAAGTGGAACAGTCAACACAATGGGAATTTGGAGCTTATATAACGGCATAAAGTTCATAAATCAGCGAGGAATTGAAAATATTTATAAACATGAAATTAAAATTGCGCAATATATTTATTCTAATTTGGCTAAAAATAATAAGGTTTATCTATATACGCAGTTTCCTCAGGTTGGTACACATCTACCAGTTTTAAGTTTTAATATAAAAAATTATAGCTGTGATGATGTTATAAAAATATTAAACAACAAAGGTTTTGCACTCAGAGGTGGCTTGCATTGTTCGCCACTGTCGCATAAAATTAAGGGTAGCTTAGATGTAGGCACAGTGAGAATTAGTGTGGGAGCATTTAATAATATTTTGCAAGCGAGAAAACTTTGTGAAGCCATTAATTTAATAAAATAAAAATTTTTTTAGGTTGAACTTTAAAGTGCAACTTTTTTAAATTTGGTAGGTTATAGTGGGGGACAGAATAAATTTTATTAATTAATGTGGTGTAAACCGCTTGTGCGCACAAAGAATAA
>CAYPLT010000021.1:6519-12086 GCA_964411695.1 uncultured Candidatus Soleaferrea sp. | reverse complement strand
ATATTACCATTAAAAATAATTATTGTCAAGATTATTTTTCAAAAATTTTACATTTCTTTGTTTTTATTTTTTTGGTTTAAAACTCATACTTTATATTTCATCTGAAATTAATTCTATTTTTTTTAATTTGTAATAAAGACCAGACTTTGAAATTTTAAAAGATAATATTTTACTAAGTTCGCTTAACGGAAGTTCCGGATTATCTAAACGTTTTTCTGCTATTTCTTTTAAATCAGGTTTTAGATAACTCAAACCTTTAGATTCTTTAATTTTTTTTATTGCTTTGATTTGTGGTGCAGAAGCTAAAATTATTTTATTTAAATTTGAAGTTTCACAGTTTACTAATCTATTTACTTTATTTCTTAAATTTTTATAAACTTTTAAATTCATAAGTTCAAGTGAAGATTTTGTTGCACCTATATATGTTAAAAAATCTTCTATAACACTACTGTTGTTGATGTAAAGAATCGTTTTTTGATTTACAATCTTTTTTTTGAAATTAAAACCGTTCTTTGCAAGATTACTTTGCAAAAAATTTGCTATTTCTTCTTTTTTTGCTCTTAAATTATTATTAACAATAAATTCTATGTAGTACTTGTCCTTCGGATTTTTAATATTTCCACAAATTAGAAAAACACCTCTGATATAATCTTTGTTCAAACTTTCAGATGTTAATATATTTTTTGAGATTTTAGAAGCTAGTTCTAATATTTTTTTATTGTCACTTGGGTTTTGACTTCGTAATAAAAAGTTTATCTGATTTCTATTTTTTGATTTTTTTTCTTGCAAATTAATTTGGGTTTCGTCATATATTAAGTTTTTACAAAATATTATTATATCAAGTAACCTAGATTGAATTAAAATTTGTTCTTCATTTGCTTGTGTAGCAAAATCTAATATTCCTAACAATTGCGCAAGTTTATTTTTTCTTTGTTTTGGAATGAAAATTGATTCATATTTGATTTTTTTTATAAACTCCATTTTTAACACACCATTTTTTTAGATTTTTTTTTCTATAATAGAGAGAGTATATAAATATATAATAGTAGTAGTAGTAGGGACGGTTGATAAGTTAATTATTGGATTTTTCTTTGGAATAACGCTCTTTTTAATAAAAGAGTTTTTAATTTTAACTTGTTATAAATTAGTTTATAAGTTAAAAAATGTAAACGACGTGTTAATATATGTTGAAAACTACGTTGAAAAGGTTGAAAATTTGTTTATAGTAAGGTGAAAACTAAAATATCAAAAAATAAATTCAACAGACACAATTAAAAGTTTAAAGTTAAAAAAATTAAAACGTTGAAAACATATTTGGAATGAAATATTAAAGAGTAATTAAATAAAGAAAATACCTATATTTAATTACGATTAGTTACCAAATCTGATATTAGTAAGAAGAAAATAAAGTCATTATTAGGTATAAACAGGATATCAACATTTAAATTAAAAATAAAAAAACTAGTGTCATAAATATTTACATTGAAAAAGTAAATATGACACTATGTAATAGGGATTTATTTTTATTGTTTTTTAACTATCTCTGATATTTTTTATCATATCTTGAACAGTTTCTCTGTATCTTAAGTCTGCTTTCATATGTTTTTCAACTTGTTGTATTGCGTAAACCACTGTAGAATGATCTCGTCCACCGAATTCTGCACCAATGTCAGCTAAAGGTAAAGATAAAATTTCTCTTATTATATATATGGCAGTTTTTCTTGCAGTAGAAACTAAAGATGAACGTTTTGGAGATTTAAGATCACTTGCAGAAACACCATAAGTTTTTGAAATTTCAGATAATATTTTATCAACTGTAACAGAAACTGGTTGATTATCACTTAATATATCTTTTATAGCACTTTGAGCAATAGCTATGGAAGGTGGGGTACCCGCTAACAATTTGTAAGCTTTTAGCTTTTTAACAACACCTTCTAATTGCCTTATATTAGTTTTTAATCTATTTGCTAAATATTCAGCTACGTCTTCTGGAATTTCAATATCAAGAAGCTCAGATTTTCTTCTGATTATTGCTATTCTAGTTTCAAAATCAGGTGGCTGAACATCTGCAAGAAGACCCCATTCAAATCGCGTACGAAGTCTGTCTTCTAAGGTTTTTATTTCTTTTGGTGGTCTATCAGACGTTAAAACTATTTGTTTACCTGCTTGGTAAAGTTCGTTAAATGTATGGAAGAATTCTTCTTGAGTGCTTTCTTTTCCTCCAATGAATTGAATGTCATCAACTAAGAGAATGTCGGCACAACGGTATTTGTTATGAAATTGTTTTGTAGATTCTTTAGCAATAGCGTCTATTAGCTCATTTGTGAATTCTTCACCTTTAACGTAAATTATTTTTTTATCTTTAAATGTATGTGAAATTTCATTACAAATAGCATATAATAAATGTGTTTTTCCAAGTCCAGATTCACCGTATATAAATAATGGGTTGTATGTTCCTGAAGGGTTTGCAGCTACAGCTAATGAAGCTGCATGAGCGAATTTATTTGAAGGTCCAACTATGAATGTAGAGAATGTATATTCATATTCTCCTGGGACATTTGAACTGTCAGCATTATTAGATGCATCAAAAGTGTTTATAGATAAAGATTCAGTTTTAGAGTTTGCTGTAGTTTCTAAATCTAATTCGTCATCACATTTAATTTCTATTGTTACAGGGAATCCTAATTCCTGCTCAAAAGCTTGTAATAGAAGGTCCATGTATTTTTCAGAGATTATCTTTTTTTGAAAGTCACTTTTAACATACAAAACTGCTTTTTGTCCATCAAAACTAACAGGTTTAATAACTTGAATCCACAAATTATAACCTATAGAAGAAATGTTATCTTTGCAGTAATTACATACTTTAGCAAAAACATCATTAAAAGATTTCATTGTTTAAAAATCAACCTCCTTATGTTGAAAATTAGAAAAATAAAAAATAAAACCAAAAATGTTAATAAGATTGTTAAAAACACGTTGAATATAATATTATTAACTATGATTTAACAAATAATCAACACTACAATTTTAACACAAAAAGAGAATTAAATCAAGGTTTTCAACAAGAAAATAACAGAAAGATTTTTCTATTTTTTTTGTAAATATTTCACAATAATATTGATATAAAAATTCTGAAAGTGTGTTTTGGTATTGTATTTTATGTTGATGTGATATTCTATTTTTATTTTTTTGAAAATATATATTTATTATAGTTAGGGTGTTAATACACTAGGATTCGATATTTACATAATAATTATTTTTAAGCTTTTTAATTTAAAGTAAAATTTAAAGATTAATTTTAGGGTTTTGTCAAACAATTAATATCATGCATATAAATATTAGTAGCATGAGTTGTAATATTTATTTTTAAGAGGTGAAGAGTTTATGAATATTTCAGAGGAAAAAATGAAAAAGTTAATTTCTATGGCCAGTAAAAGTATGGGAATGTCTGAGGATGAATTTAAAGAAAACTTGAAGAATAAAAATTTTGACAACCCTATGATAAATGATATTTTAAATAATCCTCAAAAGGCAAATGCAATGTTACAGCAGCCAAATATCAAAAAAGTGCTGAGTAAATTTTTAGAAAAAGAGTGATGGTAAATGGACGATATATTGGCTAAAGTACAAGAAATTTTAGATGATCCTCAGAAATTAGAAGGTTTTAAAAATTTGGCATCTTCGCTTATTAATGGCGATGACAAAATCCAGAGCTTAGAGCAAACTCAAAGTAATGAAAATGATTTGCAAAATGAAAGTAACAATAATAACTTTGATGTAGAAGGCATATTAAATAACTTAATTCAAAATAAAAATGGTGAACATATTAATCTTAATAAAGACCAAATAGAAATACCGTTTAACATGGACGTGATTTTAAAACTAAAAAATGCAATGTCTATAATGAATCAAGATGATAAAAATATTGCTTTTTTACGTGCTCTGAGAGATTTATTGGATGATAGTAGGCAACAAAAAGTAGATAATGCTATTAAAATTATGAGAATTGTAAAATTATTGCCACTGATTAAAGACCTTAACATATTAAAAAATTTTAAAATTATTTAAGTTATTTAAAAAGATGAAATTGAAAAAATAAATTTTAAATTAGCGCTATTAAAATTTAGGAGGATTATTTATGGCTATGAATAAGCAAAGCAGCTATAGTGATAAAGAATTTTCAGATATGCAACAAGAAGCTATTAACAGAGTAAATGACATGAGAATGAAGGCACAAAGAAACCTGAATAATACTAAAAATCAATATTTAAAAAATAATACTAATGTTATGTTTCATAATAAACTCAATACTAATCAAAAAACAAAAAGTGAATTTACAGATGAAAAATTAACTTCCCCAAAATTCAATAAAAATGTTGTTGATGTTAATTTAAAGAATAAAAGTAATGACTGTAGAGAAGATGAAAAAAATACAAATAACTTTTCTGACATATTAAGTTTTTCAATTAATAATAAAATAAACAATAAAGATGATATTTTAATAATGGCTGTTTTGTTGATTTTAATTACAGAAAAATATGACGATAAAATAGTTTTAGTAGCGCTTATATACATATTATTAGATTTATGATTAATCAATAATAATTAAGTAAAGTTATAAATAAAAAATACAAATTATTATTGCTTTATGCTTTATAAAATGGTATAATATAAATATATTTATAAAAGAAAAGATGATTGATATTAAAGATTTAGTAAAATTATTTTTTGTGTTTTTAAAAATTAGTTTGTTAACTTTTGGTGGTGGGTACACATGTTTGCCAATTATGGAAAAAGAATTGGTAAACAAAAATCAATTAATTACAAATGAAGAACTATTAAGTAGTTATGCTATTGCACAGATGATGCCTGGACTAATAGCTGTTAATGTTGGTGTTTTAATAGGTTACAAAAAATATAAATTGCCAGGTGCATTAGTTATTATGTTGGGAACAGTATTTCCGCCTTTAGTTATTGGTATTTTAATTGCTTTTACTTTCAATTCTTACTCAAAAACAGATGTAGCTTCAAAGTTTTTTTGGGGTATTAGGATTGGAGTATGTGTGTTAATTTTGAATGTTATTATTAAGCTATTAAAAGAAACTCAAATAAAAGAGGCTGAAACAAACAAAAATAAAAACTTTAAAAATATATTTTTTGTTTGTTTAACTTTTATTTTATATTATATTTTTAATATCTCGCCTATTTATATTATGGTTTTAGCAGTATTAATTTCTGTTTTAATTGTAAAATATTATTTAAAAAATTAATTTACTATTTGTTTATATTTTTAATAATATTCATATATGTAAAAAGAAGAAAGGAATATATAACTTAAAAATTATTTGGTTGTATGAAAAGTTAATAAAATGACGTATTTAAAGTTGTTTATCGAATTTTTTAAAATAGGGTTGTTTTCTTTTGGCGGAGGTATGGCTACAATACCGTTTTTGTATGATATTGCTGAAAAATACAGTTGGTTTAATAAAGATTTAATTGTTGATATGATAGCTATATCAGAAGCTACACCAGGACCGGTAGGAGTTAATATGGCAACGTTCGCTGGT
>CAYPLT010000021.1:0-6509 GCA_964411695.1 uncultured Candidatus Soleaferrea sp. | reverse complement strand
GTATTTTGGGGGCAATAGTATCTACATTTAGTCTTGTTATACCTTCTTTGATATTGGTTATTTTTGTGGTTAAAATTTTAGAAAGATTCAGCAATAATAAATATTTAAAAGAAATTTTAGCTAATTTAAAACCAATAGTTATTGGGTTAATTGTAGCTATATTTTTGGAAATATTTGTAGTTTTATTATTTAGAAATAATTCTATGAGTATAAAAAATTTGGATTATAAATTTATTTTAATTTTTACCGCTTTATTAATATTAATTCGTAAAAAAGATGTTAATTTGATAGTATATTTTATTTTAGCGGGTTGTTTGGGTTTTATTTTTAATTGAAGTATTTTTATTTAAATTAAATTAGTAATATAAAGCGTGGTATTGTGTATTATGTTTTTTACTAAAATACAACACAACGGCAACGATTTTATTTTTATAGACATAGATTCACTTGACCACAGATATGATTTTTCTGAAAATTTGATTGTAAGGTTATGTAACAGAAATTTTGGCATAGGTGCGGATGGGTTGATTTTGATAACTAGAAATGGTTGTGATAATCTTAAAATCGATATTTATAATTCAGATGGTTCTAAAGCGAATATATGTGGCAATGCTTTAATTTCTCTAGGAGAATATTTGCATACAAACAAAATGTGTCTTTTTAAGTGTGGTTTAAAAAATAAAGAAAATGTAATTTGTAATGTTACTGTAAAAACTGACAGCGGAGAAAAAACAATTTTTTTAAATATGGCTGAAAATTTTTTGAGTTCAGTTACTGTTAATATGGGTAGAGTTGACATTGTACCATTAAAAATTACAGATGAATATGATTTTATTTTTAAACAAAACAATATTAACGTAGAGTATCTTTCAATTGGTAATTTACATGGAGTAATTATTGTAGACAAATTAAAAATAGAAAATGAAGAAAGCAAAGAAGTGGAAAAAATTAAAAATTTAATAAAACAAAGCACAATACAAAACCATATAAACGTAGAAATAATACAAATAGTAAATAAAAATAAAATTCGTATGTTGGTGTTTGAAAGAGGTGTTGGTGAGACTTTGAGCTGTGGTTCTGGAGCATCTGCAGCTGTTGCCGTGGCAGTTAAAAAAGGTTATTGTGTGCAAGGTGAAGAAGTAAAAGTTAAGTCTATAGGCGGAAATATAAAAGTAAAATATGAAAATAGCGGAGATGTTTTAATAACTGGGAAAGCTAAAATAGCTTTTACAGGTGATTTTTATATATAGCATATTGTATTAATGAAAATTTTTTGATTTTTATATTTTTTAATTTTTATTATGAGGTGATTTAGAACTACATGATAGACCTTAATGAAAATTTTGGGCTTTTAGATGATGATTATCTATTTTCTAAAATCATAAAAATAAAAAAATATGCAGAAAATGAATTAAATGAGTCTAAATTAATAGATATGAGTATTGGTGACGTCAAGGTTCCGCTTGATGATGTTGTTATTAGAGCTTTACATAAGGCAGTAGATGAAATGGCAAAAATTGAGACATTTAAAGGTTATAGTCCAGAACATGGTTATGAATTTTTAATAAATGCAATATGTGAAAAATATAAAGAAATTGGAATTGATTTACAGCAATCAGAAGTTTTTGTGAATGATGGTGCTAAAAGTGATTTAGTGAATTTACTTGATGTTTTTTCAAAAAATAATATTGTAGGTGTGTTTAGCATAAGTTACCCGGTTTACTTAGATGCGTGTAGAATGAAAGGGTTAGACGTCAAATTCATAAACTGCACAGAAGAGAATAATTTTTTGCCTTTGCCATCTGAAGTTGATGGCAAGAATTTAGATTTAATATATCTTTGTTCACCAGGCAACCCAACAGGTATGGTTTATAATAAAAATCAATTAACTCAGTGGGTAAATTATGCTTTAAAAAATGGTGCGGTTATTATTTATGATGCTGCGTATAAAGATTTTATAACAGAAGAAGAGAAACCTTGGAGTATATATGAAATTTCTGGGGCATTAAGATGTGCTATTGAGGTTAATTCATTTTCAAAATCTGCGGGGTTTACCGGACTCAGATGTGGGTACACGATTGTTCCAAATTCAATTGAAGTTTTGATGAGAAATAATAAAATTAAACTCAATAGATTGTGGAATAGAAGGAGAGCAACAGGTTTTAATGGGGCTTCATATATAGCTCAAAGAGGGGCAACAGAATTTTTAAAAAGTGGCTCAAGAAGATTTGTTGATCACTGTTTAAAAAATACTGAGACTATAAGAACCTATTTAAATGAATACAATTTTAAATATTGGGGAGGAATCAACTCACCGTATATATGGTTAAAATGCCCGTGTAATATGAACTCTACACAGTATTTTGAGTATTTAATTAAAGAAAAGAATGTTGTAACTACTCCGGGTGTTGGGTTTGGATTAAATGCAGACGGATATATACGAATCTCTAGTTTTTTTAGATTGTGTTTTTGAATTTTATTTTTTAAGTTCCCATTTTTTAGTTTGGTAATTTAAATAATTGGTTATTTTAATTTTTTTTGAAAAAATTGTAAAATTAAGATAATTTTTTAATAAATTATTGAATTTAAGCTACTTATATGATATAATAAAATAAGCAACTTCTCTGTAAAAAAGTAAGGTTTGAGAAGATGTTGGGAATATAGGCGTCGTTTAATATTAGTTTATAGAAAATCAAAATATTTTTTATGATGTATCTTTATTAATTACTATAAAATTAATAATTGATATTATTAAAGGACGTGATAAAATGCCATGTTTGTATAAGTATCAGCTATATCCCAGTAAAGAGCAAAAAAGATTAATCGAAATTATTTTTGGGTGTACTCGGTTTATTTACAATTATTACATTCAAAAAAGAAAAGAATTATATGAAAAAGAACATAGGTGGATTAATACGTATAATTATTCTGAAGATATGGCAAACTTAAAAAAAGAAAAAAATTTTTTGAAAAATATAGATTCTACTGCTTTAAAATCTGCCATTGAAGATTGTGATAGAGATTATAATAATTTTGTAAAAAGTTATAATAATAGAATCAAAGTAAAATACCCACAATACAAAACTAAAAAAGATAGAATACAAATATATAAAGTTAAACAGGTAGGTACAAATATTAAAATTTTAGAAAAAAAAATAAAACTTCCTAAATTGGGAGAAATTAAATGCGAAGCAAAAAATATGTTAGATGTAAGTAAAATAACAGATAAAAAAATAATATCAGTTACAGTTTTAAAAAACAAATCTGGAATGTATTTTGCTGATGTTTTGTGCGAAGAATAACAAAACAAGTTTATGGCAAAATTTTAAAACCGGTAAGAAAGGGTGCAATAAATTGCAAATCTATAATACGCTTTCAAGAAAAAAAGAAAATTTAGTAACATTGGTTCCAGGCGAAGTTAAAATATATGCTTGTGGGCCAACAGTTTATAATTATATACATATTGGCAATGCCAGACCTATGTGTGTTTTTGATGTACTTAGAAGATATTTGGAATATCGAGGCTACAAAGTAAGTTTTATGCAAAATTTTACAGACATAGATGACAAAATTATTAATAAAGCTAATGAAACCGGAACAACATTTAAAACAGTCTCAGAAAAATTCATAGAAGAATATAAAATAGATGCCAGAGGGCTAAATATAAAAGAGCCTACATATCAGCCAAAAGCGACTGAAAACATAGATCAAATTATAAAAATAGTTTCTGGTCTTATTGAAAAAGGTTTTGCTTATGAAAATAATGGCGATGTATTTTTTAGAGTAAAACGGTTTAAAGGTTATGGTGCGTTGTCTCATATGCCAATGCAAGATTTAGAAATGGGTGTTAGAATAGAAGTTAATAGCCAAAAAGAAGACCCTCTAGATTTTGTTTTATGGAAGGCAGCAAAAGCCAATGAGCCTTATTGGGAATCACCTTGGGGTAAGGGCAGACCGGGGTGGCACATTGAATGCACAGCGATGATTAATAAAGTTTTTGGTTCTACTATAGATATTCACTGTGGAGGTCAAGATTTAATTTTTCCTCATCATGAAAACGAAATTGCACAGTCAGTTTGTTATACATGCAAAGATTATGTGCATTATTGGATGCACAATGGGTATATAAACGTAGACAATAAAAAGATGTCTAAATCTTTGGGTAATTTTTTTACTGTTAGAGATGTAGCAGAAAAATTTGGTTATGAGGCAATAAGGTTTATGATGCTTCAAGTTCATTACAGAAGCCCGATTAACTACAGCTATGACATTATGAAGCAATGTGTTTCTGCATTAGAAAGAATAAAAAATTGTCAAAATAGTTTAAATAAAGCTTTGGTTAAGAAAGCAGATAACGAAATAGAATTTTCACAATCAGAAGAAGAAAAATTGTTAAAATTCAAACAAAACTTTATAGGTGCTATGGATGATGACCTTAACACTGCTGATGCAATAACTGCAATTTTTGAACTAGTTACAGAAATTAACACAAGCATTGTGAATAAAAGTAAGATTTCAAAGGGGTATTTAACTTTAGCTTCTAAAATTTTTAATGAACTTACTTCAGTTTTAGGAATATTATATCAAAATGAAGACAGTGATGAAAATGTTGATGAAGAAATTAAAGAATTAGTTGCTCAGCGCCAGCAAGCAAGAAAGAACCGCGACTATGTTCAAGCAGACAAACTTAGAAATGAAATTTTAGCTAGAGGTTATATTTTAGAAGATACTTCAGATGGCGTAGTAATTAAGCGTCAGAATTAGCGTTTGGTTATTTGAAATAAAATTTAATTTAAGTTAAGCTACAAAAGAAGGGAATAAATAATATGAAAAAGTTGAGGAACATAGCATCTTGGCTCTTAGTTGTTGCCATGTTTTGTGGAGTTTGCAATATTAGTTTTGCAGAAACGAGGAAAGATTTAATACTTACGGGGAATTTATATAGTTTTAATGGCAGTGAGTATGTATTAAATGTTGCTGATGACAAGGCACTTAGAGCTCTTGATGGAAAAAATTTGGGTTTTAAATTTAAAACAGTAAGTGATGAATCTACAACAGAAGAAGTAACAGAGATTTTAGGTTCTAGGTGTGACACAATAAAAGACAATAATAACAGTAGTGTGATTTTTAACGCTATTAGAAGTATGTTGGTGCCTAGCAGTGACAATAAAACTTTGACTTTTAAGCTAGGCTCAAGTGGCTCAGAAAATCACTTTAATCAATTGGAAAATTTGCTTAATACTAGGTTAAATCATAAGGTTGAAAATGTAATTGTTACATATTACGATGATAGAGTTTCCGGAGATTCTACAGTGCAGATGCGAGTAATTTATAAATTTGGTAATCCTGTGCATACATCATCTTCTTCAAGTTACAGTTTTGTTATTGATGAAAGTGTAAAAAAAGAAGATGATAAAAATTGTAAAAATAGTAATGATTACAAGATAAAAACATCAAAAAATATTGATAATTCAGCTATTATGAATTCATTTAAATTTGAAGAAAAAGTGTTGACAAAATTGGGCTCTGACATGGATACAATAATAAGTAAATCTTTGCTTTCAAATTTAATGTGGACTAAATATCAAGAAAAAACATTAATATTTGAAAAATACAATGATAAGCAGTCTTTGTTATATCGCTGGACTTTACCAGCAAAAAATATCAATAGAGAAGAAAAGTTTGATATCAACATATTTTGCAAAAATGAAAAAGTGGATGAAATTGCAAAAACCAAATTTTCTCGTTATAACATAGTTTCATTTGCTCAAAAAGGCACATTGCCTGTAACCTGCAAAGTTGAAGTTGTTATGGATTTTGAAGGGTTAGACCAACAAAAGCTTAAAATTTATGCAGTTAATTTAGAAAAAAAGACAATAGAAGAAACTAAAAAAAATTTTGTAATTAAAGATGGCTTGTTGGTTTTAGAAAATGTTTGTTATGGTGATGATTACATTATAGCTAATTAAATTTTAAGTCCACTTAATAAAGTAAATTTTGTGAAATAAAATATGCTTTATTGTCAGACATTCATTAATGTATATATATATTTGCTATTGTTGACAGTTTATAAGTCTTAAACAGAAATCTCTGAAATTAGCGAATATGTAAAAAACAAAAAAAAATTTTAAAAACTATTGACATAAGTATTTTTTTAGCATATAATATAATATGCGGGAATAAATAAAAGGTTGTTAGTAATAATCTTTGCAGGTCATTTTAATAATTGATGTTATTTTATCTAATTATCTTTATTGTGTTCATTATTGATTATTATTTAAGATATGTAGAAGTAGAAAAATATTTATTGTTTAATGATTTTATTTTTGAAAATTTGTTTGAATGCTTGTAAGTGATTATTTTAAGCAACATAAATAATTAGCTAGACAATAGTTGATTACTCAGTAAAAAGCAATAATATTTATATATAATGTATAAATATTATTGCTTTTTAATTGGTGTCTTTAGACGTGGAAATAAACCCTCGGTTCTACCGAGGGATAGAAAAA
>CAYPLT010000020.1:0-12630 GCA_964411695.1 uncultured Candidatus Soleaferrea sp. | reverse complement strand
CGTTTTACATTTTTTTTGCAACTACTAGTGTGGTTCAGAATACTTATTTTTTTGCATTCATTATATTTTTGCTAGCTAGTTTTACAGACTTCTTAGATGGATACATAGCTAGAAAAAATAATATTATAACAGATTTTGGTAAATTGATGGACCCTTTGGCTGATAAAATGTTGGTTGTTTCGGCATTAATCATCTTTGCATCTCAAGGTGTTGTAAGTAGCATAGCTGTTATTATTATAATACTTAGAGATTTTATTGTGAATTCAATAAGGTTGTTGGCGGCAAGCGAAGGTAAAGTTATTGCTGCAGATATTTATGGTAAAATTAAAACGGTTGTGCAAATGGTAGCTATTGTGATGATTTTGATTTACCAGATGCTAGACGATAAAGTTGATATTGTAATTTTAAATAATGTTAAAATTTGTGCTGATGTTTTAGTTTGGGTGGCTGTTATTTTAACTGTGTTTTCTGCTATAAATTATTTGGCAAAAAATAAGAAGTTTTTTAAGATTAAATAAAGTTATTCATTTGTGTAATAAAACACATAATATGAGACATAGGATTTGATTTTATGGGTGATTGTATAAGAATAGCGGGTTTAGTAGAAGAGTCAATTGTAGACGGCCCAGGTATTAGATTTGTTGTGTTTACACAAGGTTGCCCTCATAATTGTCCAGGTTGCCATAATCAGAATACCCATGACCCAAATGGCGGATACATTATGGACATAGAAGACATTGTAAAAAAAATTAGGAAAAACAAATTGGTACAGGGTGTAACTATATCTGGGGGCGACCCATTTTATAGACCGAAAGAAGTTTTAAATTTGGTCAAGCGCCTTAAAAATTTTAATTATCATGTAGTGGTTTATAGTGGTTACACTTTAGAAGAGCTCATAGAAAAAGCAAAAAGTAATGATGATATTAAAAATTTACTACTTCATATTGATATACTGATTGATGGGAGGTTTGAAAAAGATAAACAAGACTACACTTTAAAATTTAGAGGCAGTAGTAATCAACGTATAATAGATATGAAAGATGTAAAATTGAATTTTAATTAAGGAGGAGATTGTTTTGAGTAATAGTAATAATTCAAAAATGGTTAAGGCTATTACAGCCAGAGATGAAGATTTTGCTAAATGGTACACTGATGTTGTAAAGCAGGCAGAACTCATAGATTATGGTAGTGTGAAAGGTTGCATGATTTTACGACCTTATGGCTATGCTATTTGGGAAAATATTCAAAGAGAACTTGATAAACTTTTTAAAGAAACAGGTCATGAAAATGTCTACATGCCTATGTTTATTCCAGAAAGTTTATTGCAAAAAGAAAAAGACCATGTAGAAGGGTTTGCGCCTGAAGTGGCTTGGGTTACGCATGGAGGCGAAGAAGAACTTTCTGAAAGGCTTTGCGTAAGACCTACTTCGGAGACGCTATTTTGTGAGCATTATAAACATATTGTTAATTCTTATAGAGATTTACCAAAACTATATAATCAATGGTGTAGCGTTGTTAGATGGGAAAAAACTACTAAACCTTTTCTACGTTCTTTAGAGTTTTTGTGGCAAGAGGGGCATACACTACACGAAACTGCTGATGAAGCTATTGAAGAAACAAAAAAAATGTTAAACATCTATGCTGATTTTTATGAGCAAGTTTTAGCTGTACCTGTTATTAAAGGTAGAAAAACAGAAAAAGAAAAATTTGCAGGCGCTAAGGCAACTTACACTGTTGAGGCAATGATGCATGATGGTAAGGCATTGCAAGGTGGAACCAGCCATTATTTTGGTGACGGTTTTGCTAAAGCTTTTGATATTACGTTTACAGGTAGGAATAATACGCTAGAACATCCGCATCAAACTTCATGGGGGGTTTCTACAAGAATGGTAGGAGCTATTATTATGACTCATGGTGATGATGATGGCTTGGTTTTGCCTTATAAAATAGCACCTGTGCAGTTAGTAATTGTTCCAATAGCTTCTCACAAGCCTGGAGTTTTAGAAGAAGTTAAAAAGCTTGAAGAAAAATTAGCTAAAGAGTATAGAGTTAAAGCTGATTATAGCGATAATTCACCAGGATGGAAGTTTGCTCAATATGAAATGAAGGGTGTACCTCTTAGAATTGAAATTGGTCCTAAAGACATAGAAAAAAAACAATGCGTAGTTGTTAGAAGAGACAATAGACAAAAATATTTTGTGAAATTAGATGAACTCGAACAAAAAATTGATTTGATCTTAGAAGAGTATCAAAAAGCAATATGGCAAAAGGCTGTTGAAAGTAGAAGCAACAGAACTTTTGTAGCTAAAAATTTAGATGAACTTAAAAAAATCACATCTAATCATACAGGGTTTATTAAAGCTATGTGGTGTGGCAGTGAAGATTGCGAAAATAAACTTAAAGAAGAATATGGTATTACATCTAGGTGTAAACCTTTTGAGCAAGAAGTTATAAGCAATGAATGCGTGTGTTGCGGTAAACACGCTGAAGATATGTTAATTTGGGGTAAGGCATATTAATATGAAAACACCATTATATAATGAATTTTTAAAATATATTGGTAATAATGTTTCTAGATTTCATATGCCTGGTCACAAAGGGCAAGATATCTATAATTTAGGGAATTTATGGTTGTACGATATTACAGAAGTTAAAAATTTTGATAATTTATTATATAGTAATGGAGTAATTAAGCAAGTAGAAGATAAGTACTCTGAGATTTATAATTCATATGCTAGTGTTATTTCTACACAAGGGTCTACTCTTGGTGTTCAGATGATGATGACAGCTGCTTATATGATGCAAAATGGACAGTCAAATAAAATTATAATTGACCGTAATGCGCATGCTTCGGCAGTTAACACTATTGCTATTTTGGGGTTGGAGCCTGTATGGGTTTGCCCAGATGAATGCAATAATAATTATATGCCTGGTGTTATTTCTGCACATTGCTTAGAGGAGGTTATACTGAGCAATCAAGATGCTGAAATAGTTTACATAACATCTCCAAATTATTTTGGAGAGATGGCAGACCTTGAATCAATATCTAATATTTGCAAACAATACAACAAAGTGTTGCTGGTAGACAATGCGCATGGTGCACATTTAAAGTTTATTGAAGGTAATTTACATCCAATGGATTGTAATTGTGATTGTTGTTGTGATTCGCTTCATAAAAGTTTGCCAGTTTTAACAGGTGGAGGATTGATTCACACTTTAAATCCAGAAATATCCAAACATCTAAAAAGGGCAGCAAGAATTTATTCTTCAACAAGCCCAAGTTACTTAACAATGCTTTCTATTGATTGTTTGTCTAACTATATAGAAGGTGGGTTAAAAAGTGACTTACAGATGCTAATGGAAAAAATTGATGAAATAAAAGATCTAATTGGCAATTTGGGGTTTGATTTGCCTTCTGGAAGGTTAGATCCACTAAAAATATCTATTGGGCCAGGTAAATTTAACTGTACAGCAGATAAAATATCAGAAAAATTAAGAGAGTTTAACGTGGAACCTGAATATGTTAGTAATCATTGGGTTTTACTGATGACGAGTCCGCAAAATGTTAGTGAAGACTTTGTTAATTTAAAAAATGCGATTATTGATATGAGTAAAGCATTTCATAAAACAGTAAGAAAGACCAAAATTAATGAAAAAACAAAATATTTAAAAGCTCAGCAAATTTTGTCTATTAAAGAAGCAATGTTTAAAAACTTTAAAACCATAAAAACGGTTAAAAGTTTGAATAGAATTTCTGCACAAGTAATTGTAACTGTTCCTCCCTGCGTACCAATAGTTATGCCTGGTGAAGTTATTTCTCGTGAAACAATAGATTTATTACTATTACATAAAATATATTTTATAGATGTTGTGGATGATTAAATTTATTATGTAAAATATGAAAGATGACAAATAATATGCTAAAATATACTGTTTATAAATTTGGCGTAATGGTTTTTACTTTGTTGGTTATTATAACGTCAATTTTTTTCATAATGAAGGCTCTTCCGGGTGGTCCGTTTGATTTAGAACAAGAATTGCCACAATCTGTCAAAGTTCAATTAGAGCAAAAATATGGATTAGATCAACCAGTTGGTGTTCAGTATGTTAAATATTTAAAAAATTTAATGAAATTTAATTTGGGTCAATCATACTGGTCACGAGGAGAAAATGTTTCTAAAATAATTGCTGGAGGAGTTAAATATTCTTTTTTTATTGGGTTTTGCTCATTATTTGTTGCTGTTTTGTTTGGCGTAATTTTAGGTATTGCATCATTAAAACAAAATTTTCTTATCAATAAGTTAGTGCAGTTTGTTACTACTTTTGGAATAGCAACTCCAAATTTTATTTTAGCTATATTTTTTATGTATTTTTTTGGTGAAGAACTAAAATTAATTCCTGTAGGCGATGTTCATTCATTTATGAGTTATGTTGGACCTATTTTAGTTCTTAGTGTTTACCCATGTGCTTTTATTATTAGAATAGTAAGAGAAACAATACCGAAAGTTTTAAATCAGCAATATGTTAAAGCTTTTGAATCTTATGGAATGAGTAAGCATAAACTGTTATTTAAATATGCGCTTAGAGAAGTTTTATTACTTATATTGCGCCAATGGTAGCATCTATTATGATGGGTTCATTTGCTATAGAAAAAATTTTTCTAATCCCAGGTCTTGGCACAATATTTATAAATGGTGTAATTAGTAGAGATTATTATATAGTTTTTGGATTGTTGCTATGTTATGCTGTTTTTTATCTGTTAATAGTCTTTGTAGCAGATGTATTTTATTTTATAATAAATCCGCAAGTAAAGTCTTTGTTTAGGTTAAAAAACAAAATTTAAAATATTTTATTTCATATGGTTTTTATGTAATAAATATAATAAATGAGAGATGTCTTAGTAAAGGCGAAATGTAATTGTGAATTTTAAATTAAGAAAATTAAATGTTAAACAATATTTATGGTCGTTGATTTTAGCTTGTTTATTTGTCATGTCTTTATTAATTCCGTGTGTTTCAAATTACAAATATTTTGAACAAAATTTAGAATTAGTCGATTTACCACCAATTTTGAAATTGAAAAAGCTAGATGACACTTATGGAGTTTACATACATAAAAATTTATACCCAGTTGTGTTTTTAATAAACGGCAAAGTTACTCAAGTGCCAAAGTGTAACGCTAAAAAATTAAATGAGCGTAAAGATTATTATTTAGTAAATAATAGGCCATTAATTTTTGATTATAGTGGTATTAAAAATTTTACAAAAATTAATTATGATGATGTGAAGATTATATATAATAATAGAACAATTGATGATAGACATTTAATGTATGTTTGGAATACCTCTAATATTTTTGGGACAGATTCGTTAGGTAGAGACATATTTACACGAATTTTTGAAGGAATAAAAATTTCGTTTATTATTGGGTTTGTTGCTTCACTAGTAAATATGGTTATAGGGGTTGTTTATGGTGGAATAGCGGGTTATGTAGGTGGGAAATTAGATGTTCTAATGCTTGGATTTTTAAATGTAATTTATTCCATACCATCTGTTTTGATGACTATTTTGCTTTCTATATTGATGAAGCCGGGAATTTTAACAATTATTATTGTAATTGGGTGTGTTTATTGGGTTAGCATGGCTCGCCAGGTTAGGGCAGAAGTTATGGCAATAAAACAAAAGGATTTTATATTAGCAGAAAAGATCTTAGGCTTACCGGCGTATAACATATTTTTTAAACATATAATACCTAATATAAAAGAAGTTATTTTAACTACTTTACTTGTTAATGTACAGAACGCTATTTTTACAGAAGCTTATCTGAGTTTTTTGGGTTTGGGGCTTCCTGCTCCCATTGCTTCTTTAGGTATGCTCATAAATGACGCGGTAAGTAATTTTAGGTCTAGCTCTTACCAATTAATAATACCGTTTATAGCAATAGTGTTAATTTTTATATGTTTAGATAAAATTATAAAAGTTAGAAAAAACATTAATTTAAAGGATATGCATGACTAAAAGTTTTTGTGAATTTATGTTCATTGTTTATTATTTTAAAAATTAAAAATAAGTTAAATGGTAGATTTTTATTTTGATGACACAAAGACGCTTTTCTTATGATGTATTAGAGTTATCAACTTTCCAACACTACGATGTTTAAAAGTTGAATATTGTTTTATTATACGAGGAGAAGATAATATTTTAAAGATTAATAATTTAAGTTTATCAGTAAAAAATGGTAAGAACTGTGTTAATTTGCTAAGTAATATTAGTTTTGAGGTTAAGCATAACCAGATAGTAGGAATTGTGGGTGAAACAGGTAGCGGTAAAACTCTTACAATGTTAGCAGTAATGAGAATGCTAAGTAGTAATATCAGTTTTGATTCTGGGGAAATAATTTTTTTAAAACAGAACCTTTGTGAAAAAAGTAATGAAGAGATGAAATTAATAAGAGGCAAAGAGATAGCTATGATATTTCAGAATCAAAAACTTTCTTTCAGCCATTTTTATAAGATTTCTTCGCAGATGAAAGATATAATTAAAATTAAGAATAATAAAATTTCAAATAAATTACTAGATGATTTGTGTTTAAATTCTCTTTATCAAGTTGGATTTAAAGAACCTAGAGAAGTTTACAATAAATATCCATTTGAAATTTCTGGAGGTATGGCTCAAAGAGTTATGCTAGCTACTATGATGTTAGTTTCTCCTAAATTGCTTATTGCTGACGAGCCAACAGCTGCGCTTGACCCTAAATCTCAAAATTATATATTAAAATTAATAAAAAAACATCAAAAAAAATTTAATAATAGCATTATAATTATTACTCATGATTTTTCAGTAGTAAAACAAATTTGTGATTATGTTGTTGTAATTAAGTCTGGAAGAATAGTTGATCAAAATACTGTTGAAAATATTTTAAAACAGCCGTCTACTGGTTATACAAAACAACTTATAAAAATAAAAGAAGAATTTTTGAAATGAAAGGTGAATAGTATTGAGTTTTATAGAAAATAGAAATAAAAGGTTTTATAACAATAAAAATAATTATAACGAAAAAAGAAGTGAAAGTAAAGATGGCAATCACAGTTACAGCAAACAATATAAATACAGTAAAAAAAATTATAGAACAATAAAAACTATTAATGTTGGAGATTACTTAGAATCTCAAAAAGTTAATCGTTTGAATAAGCCTTCTGTTAAAATAATACCTCTTGGTGGGTTAGATGAAATAGGCAAAAATATGACGTTAATTGAATATGAAGATGAAATTATTATCATAGATTGTGGCATGGCCTTCCCAGACAATGAAATGTTAGGTGTTGATATTGTAATACCAGATTTTTCATATATTGTAAAACATAAAGAAAAGGTTAAAGGCATTTTTATTACGCATGGTCATGAAGACCATATAGGTGGATTATCTTATTTGTTTAATGAAGTTGGGCATTTGCCGGTTTATGGTTCAGAGCTAACAATAGGTTTAATAGAAGGCAAATTAAAAGAACGTAAACTTATGAATGGTGCACAGCTAAATGTTATTCAACCAGGTGATGTGGTTAGAATGAGGAACATAAGCGTAGAATTTATATCTGTTAACCACTCCATACCAGCAGCTTGTGGCATGGCAATTACTACACCAGCAGGCATTATTGTGCACACAGGTGATTTTAAAATAGATTATACACCAATTAACGACCAAGTTATTAATTTGTCTAGGTTTGCAGAACTTGGTAAAAAAGATGTTTTAGTGTTAATGTCAGATTCCACAAACTCAGAAAGACCTGGGATGACTGCAAGCGAGAAAAAAATTGGAGAATCATTTCAATATTTATTCAAGAGAGCTGGAACATCAAGAATAATAATAGCAACTTTTGCATCTAATATACATCGTATACAGCAGATAATGGATATTGCAGCAGAAACAGGAAGAAAAGTTGCAATTTCAGGTAAGAGTATGGAATCTGTTGTGGCCAAGGCAATAGACTTAGGTTATTTACAAGTCAAACCTAGCACAATGATAAGCATTGACCACATAAAGCATTATAAAAATGAGCAGTTGATTATAGTAACTACAGGTAGCCAAGGCGAACCAATGTCTGCGCTTAAAAGAATGTCTACGGGAAGTCATAGAAAAGTTTCCATAACTCAGAATGATTTTATTATTATTTCTGCTACTCCAATTCCTGGCAATGAAAAGTTTGTGAATAAAGTAATAAATGAACTTATGAAGTTAGGGGCTCAGATTATTTATGAAGATATGTATGAAGTTCATGTTTCAGGGCACGCATGCCAAGATGAACAGAAAATAATGCTAAATTTAGTTAAGCCTAAATATTTTATACCAGTTCATGGAGAATATAAACATTTAAAACGTCATGCAGAAACTGCAATAAGTATGGGAATGGACATTAAAAATGTTCATATTGGCTCGATAGGTGAGGTAATAGAAGTGTCTAAGCACTTTATGAATGTTTCTGGAACAGTTACAGCTGGCAATGTTATGGTTGATGGTAGCGGAATAGGCGATGTTGGAAATGTTGTATTAAAAGACAGAAAAATATTGTCAGAAGATGGGTTAATCTTTTTAGCTATTGCAGTTAATAAAAAAACAAAAACAATTTTAGCTGGTCCAGATGTAGTTTCTAGAGGTTTTGTGTATGTGAAAGAATCAGAAGACATATTAGTTCATTTGAAAAAGCTAGCTGAGAAAACGCTTAGACATTGTTTAGAACGCAACATATTAGAATGGACAGCAGTTAAGGCTAAAATTAAAGAATCAGTTGGCAACTATCTATATTTTAAAACAAAAAGAAGACCAATGATTTTAATAATAATAGAAGATGTTGAAGTATAATTAGTTTATTTACAGTTATATATAAAAATTATAAATTATGAAGTCTTAAAAAAAGTGTTACAAGAAAATATTTTTAATTTCTGGTAATGGTATCTGACAACTGCCCATGAACTTTAGGTCATGGGTTGGTAAATGCCAAGTTGTAGTAAAGAGAATTTTTCTAAAGACCAGTTATTTTCTGCTTATATAAGCGAAAGGATTTTATTTATGAAAAGTCCAATACATTTTAACCGATTTACAGATTATATTTTTATGTTAATTAATGTGATTTTGTTTATTTTTTTACTGCTTACTAAAAATTACTATGTAGCAGTTGTGCAAACGGCATTTATGTTAGCTTGCATGATTTATAACTTTATTAATATGATTTTGTGGAAGAAATATATGTTCAGATCAATTAATAAATTTTTAGAAGATTTAGGTGATACAAAGCAAAATTTAATTAACAGCTTAAAGTTGCCTATTATTATGGTAGATGGGGATGGGGAAGTAATTTGGTATAATTCTGTGTTTAGAGCAAATGTATTGTTAAATGCAGACATATTTGGTAAAAACATTAAAGTTGTTATAGAAAATTTTGAGGCCAATATGCTAAATGATGAAGCAAAAGTTACTACTAAATATAAAAATAAAATATATGATGTTTACACTTCTCTTTCAAAAAACAAATCAGAGCAAGACAAAAAAACGTATATTATGTTTTTTATAGATGCAACAAGACGTAAAGAATTAGAAATACAAGTTTACGAAAATCAACCGGTTGTTATTATGGTAAGCATAGACAATTATGAAGATATATTAAATAACGTAAGGGCAAGTGAAAAAAATAAAATAATTAATGATGTTGAAGTAATTATTAATGACTATTTTGGCTCTGGTAACAATGGAATAGTAAGAAAATTAGAGAAAGATTTATTCATAGTTGTGCAAGAAAGAAAATATGTACTTAGCATGATAGAGAACAAATTTAACATCTTAAATAAGGTTAGAGATATTTCAGAAAACGTCACAACGCCAATTACCCTTTCAATAGGTGTTGGTCTTGATTCTTCTAATATAAACGAATCAGAAAGATTTGCTAAACAGTCATTAGATATGGCTTTAGGTCGAGGTGGAGATCAGGTAGCTATAAAACGTAATGATAATTTTGAATTCTTTGGAGGTCTCTCATCTGGGCAAGTAAATAGCGTTAAGGTTAAAACAAGAATTGTAGCAACATCATTAGTAGAATTAATTAATGAAAGCGACAATGTGGTAATTATGGGTCATCGATTTGCAGACCTTGATTGTTTTGGTGCAGCTATAGGCATGGCAAAGGGTGTTAAATTAATTAATGATGAAAAAGACGTTTACATCATAATAGATAAAGAGAAGAATTTAGCAGATTCTTTATATGAGTCTATTAAAGGTACATATCTTGATGAAATTTTAATTTCACCCAATGAAATAGGAGATTACATTAACAAAAATACATTATTAATTATTCTAGATACACATATAAAATCTTTTTTAGAATCTTTAGAAGCATATCAATCTTGTAAGCAGGTTATTGTTATAGACCATCATCGCAAAGTTGTTGACCATATAAGCGATGCAGTAATATTTTATCATGAGCCATCTGCTTCATCTACATGTGAGATGGTGACGGAGCTTTTGCAATATTTTAGTAATCGAGAAACTATAGCTAGTTTAGAAGCTAATGCCCTTTTGTCAGGGATTATGCTTGACACAAGAAATTTTGTATTAAAAACAGGAGTAAGGACATTTGAAGCTGCAGCTTATTTAAAGAAGCACGGTGCTAGTACAGTTGAAGTTAAAAAAATGTTTAGTAGTAGCATGGAGGCATATCAAAAAAAGACAAAGCTAGTTTCTATGGCCCAAATATATAAAAAATGTGCTATAACAGTTGCTGAAAGCAAAAATGAAGATTTAAGAGTTATAGCAGCTCAAGCAGCAAATGAGTTATTAACAATTAATGATGTTGATGCTTCATTTGTCTTATATGAATATGACAATAAAATTATGGTTTCGGCACGTTCAATGGGTGCAGTTAATGTCCAAGTTATTATGGAATATTTAGGTGGCGGAGGGCATTTGTCTATGGCAGGTGCACAGTTTAGCGGGTCAACACTTAAAAATGTAACGCAAGATATTAAACGGTCTATAGATAAATATTATTCAGAATAAAAATAAATATAAGGGCTTTCCGGTATTGCTGGAAAGCCCTTATATTAAATTATTCATCAGTACATATTGCAATAACACCAGTATCAACGATTAAATATTCTGCAATGTCTACTTTAAGTTCTTTGTCATATTCATCTGTGTGAAGCACATTATAGCCAAGCAACTTGGTTAATAAACCATCGTTAAAGAACAAAGCCGCTTTATTATCGGTAAAATATTTAGGTTCATTTTTAAGTGTTTCATACTCTGGATCTTTTCTGGTTTTTTCACCAATTTTTTCAAGCCAATCAGTATCTGCTAATTTATCTTCAGGGATTAGCTCTTGAAGAAGAATAGCAGTTTCTTCAGCATTTAAGCCATCTAACCTAGATGAATCAAAGTCAGGTACATATTCTTTTATTAAGTATGTATTGGCTAATTTCTGTGATGGCACAAATTTATAATTGCCTTTGGCATATTCTGATAGATAGTCTTTAAATTCATCGGGATGGTTGGTAGCCATAATTTCTTTTAATTTTGTTAATTTTTCAATTTCTAGAATATGTTTATTATTATTTAAAAACATAGTTACAATGTTTTCGCCTTTATGGTCATTAGTAAAATGTTTGGCGCATTCATAATTAGCAGTTGTGTAAATTCCGTTACCTCTAACATTGTCAACATTTTTTCCGATGTATATTTTACCTTCTTTAAACTCTTTTGCATATTGTTTAGCATTTTCTCCCGCTAAACCTCTGTAAAGAATTATCTTGTTTTTTGATTGCTTATCAAATTGTTGTTTGTTCATTAACTGAGGTTTAGAAGAATTATTTTTAATGTAATTGATGCAAACATCTTCAAAGTCTTTTACATCGCAGTTATTATTTTCGGCAAGAAATTCATTTATTTTTTTGTATAGTAATTCAGCTTCTTGGTTTAACTCAGCATCTGAATTTGAATTTTGGTTAGTACTAAGACCGATTTGATTATCTTTTGATGTGTTCGAACAAGAACTCAATAACATAGCTAAACTAAAAATTATTGATGTTGGTAGAACCAGATACATTATTTTGTAATTAAATTTATTTAACATAAATTCAACCTCCTGTATTATATAAAACAATATTGTTGATTAAGTAGTTTTAAAAATTTAATCAAATAACTGCTACTTTAATATTATAATATTTCATTAATCTTGTCAACTATAAGCATTTTTTTGATATTATACTAACTTATTATCGATTATGTAAAAAATAAAAATTCTTGTTAAAAAATTGACATTTTAATTTTGGTGTGTTAAACTTGAAGTAAAGGTGTAGATTTAGAAGATAGTTTTTAATATAATAATTTAATTGCATGTATTATTGGTATGAGTTATAATTTTTGGGCTAAGGACGGTGATTTTTGTGCCTAATATAACAGTTTCAAATTTAAATTTTTCATATGAAGGTTCTTATGATAATATATTTGAAAATGTGTCGTTTTCAATTGATACTAATTGGCGGTTAGGATTTATTGGTCGTAATGGTCGTGGAAAGACGACTTTTTTAAAACTTTTGTTGGGTAAACTTGAATACAATGGTACAATTTCATCTGCTGTAAATTTTG
>CAYPLT010000019.1:0-12666 GCA_964411695.1 uncultured Candidatus Soleaferrea sp. | reverse complement strand
AAGGGCAGTACCAAGCTAAGAGAGCTTAAGAAATTGCTGCGTCAGGTGGACATAACATTTTATTAATTGGACCTCCAGGTTCAGGTAAAAGTATGTTAGCTAAAAGATTGCCGTCTATATTGCCACCTTTGACTTTTGATGAATCAATTGAGACTACTAAAATTTATTCTATATCTGGTCTTTTAAATGATCAGTCACCTTTAATAACTAAAAGACCGTTTAGGTCCCCTCATCATACAACATCAGTTGCTGGACTTTCTGGCGGAGGTTCGGTTCCATGCCCTGGAGAAATTTCTTTAGCGCATAATGGAGTTTTATTTTTAGATGAATTACCTGAATTTTCAAGGCCAGCACTAGAAATTTTACGTCAGCCAATAGAAGATTCTATTATATCTATTGCAAGGGCAAAAGCTAAAATTACCTATCCGTGTTCAGTTATGTTGGTGGCAGCAATGAACCCATGCCCTTGTGGTTTTTTTGGTCATCCAACACGGCAGTGTGTATGTAGCCATGGAAGCGTCGGTAGGTATTTAAATAAAGTTTCTGGTCCGTTGTTAGATAGAATAGATATACATGTAGAAGTTGCTCCTGTAGATTACAGCGATTTATCTTCTAAAGAAGTGTCAGAAACCTCAGAGCAAATAAGAAAAAGAGTTGTTGCTGCTAGAAATTTACAGTTAAAACGATATGAGAAAATAAATATTAAATGTAATTCTAAGCTACCTTCAAATATGGTGCAAACTTATTGTGTAATGACAGAATCTGCAGATAAGATATTAAAATCAGCGTTTAATAAACTTGGTCTTTCTGCACGTACATATGATAAAATTTTAAAAGTTGCAAGAACAATTGCTGATTTAGATCAAAAAGAAGTTATAGATGGTAAACATATAGCTGAAGCATTGCAATATAGAAATTTAGATCGTAAATATTGGCAAAAATTTTAGTTTACTGTGAATGTAAATTTAATTATGATTGGAGAAAAAATGGAGAAGGGTACATTAAATTTAGTAGGTACGCCGATAGGTAATTTAGAAGATATTACATATAGAGCAATTAAAACCCTTAAAGAAGTTGATTTCATAGTTGCTGAAGATACACGTGTGACTCTTAAACTAATGAATCATTACGAAATTAAGAACCAATTAATTAGTTACCATAAATATAGTACATTAGCAAAGAGTCAACAAATTATTGATAAAATTGTAGTGGGTAAAAATTGTGCTTTAGTTTCAGATGCTGGGATGCCTTGCATATCTGACCCTGGAGAACAATTGGTAAAATTAGCTAAAGAAAATGGAGTTACAGTTACAGTTGTTCCAGGTCCTTGTGCTGCTATTGCTGGGTTGGCAATTAGTGGAATGGATACTTCTCGATTTGTTTTTGAAGGTTTTTTAAGTACTAATAAAAAAAATAGGTTAGAGGGTTTAAACAGTTTAATTAATGAACACAGAACCATAATATTTTATGAAGCACCGCATAAGCTAAAAAATACATTGAACGACCTTTTTAAAATATTTGGTAACCGAAAAATATCTATAGTTAAAGAAATTACTAAAATGCATGAAAGTGTCATGATGTTTAATTTAAAAGATGCAGTGAATTATTTTAATTCAATTGAAAATATAAAAGGTGAATTTGTTTTGATTTTAGAAGGTAATAAAGAATATAATACCGAAGAAATTATAGATGTTGATGAAGCTGTAAATATGATATATAAATTACATAATGACTCGGATGTTCCTTATTCAGAAGCGGTTAAAATTGTCGCAGAAAAAACAGGACATAAGAAAAATGAATTATATAAATTAGTAGTAGAAAATAAATATATTAATAAAATAGATAATAGATAAATTAATAAACACACTCTTTATTAGATTACATAGAGTGTGTTTTATTTGTGAAACATATATTGTTTCATATTTTTGATTAATAATTTTTTGATTTTTCTATTGCTGAGCGGTAGATGTGGTTTTGAACATTTAAAGAAAAGGTCGATTTAGATATTACTTCAGACCAGTTGTTTTTATGTTTATTCCAAAATTCATAATGGTTGCGGTACAAATCATTTGTAAAGTAAAAAATATCAGATTTATAGTTTTTTAAAGCTTTATTCAATAAATGAGATATACGATATTTTATTATGCCGTTTTGAAGAATTTCTAATTCTGTAAGTTGTTTTTCAGAGAGGTTAATCATGTTATAACCTTTGCTGTTTTCTAGCAAGCTACTAATAAGTTTAACATCAATGTCAAAATGTGGCTTGTCATCAATTATAGAAGATTTAATTTTAATATTTTTTTTAATTACATTAAAATTGCATAAACCATATTTTTTAGAATTTAAATCAAAAGAAAGCTGTGATTTTTTTTTATCTAAAAGTTTATGGTATATCATTTCATCTGTTGAAATTGCTCCTTTAAATTTATTGTCAGTAATAACTTCTATGTTTTTGATTGTTAGTTCGTCTTTATTATTTTTTATTTTTTGAACAGAAATAGTTGGCAAAGTTACTGAATGTATAATGCTAATTGAAGATGTATTTAAATTTAGAAGATATGTTTTTTGAATGTAACTTTGTTTTTCAGCGTTTTTAAGCATGTTTTGTATGAAATTAGATGCTAGTTTTTGTTCTGTTTTGGCATTTATTATTTCGCTTGCATCATGTTCTGATGCTATTATATATATTTTAGGGCTAGACATGTATACTAAATTTAAAAAATTTATAGTTTCTGTGTATAAATCTTTATTTTTTACAATAGATTCACCTAAAATTATTACGTTAGTTAATCTGTAATAAATTTTTTGATCTTGTTTTAAACATGACTTTTTCATAGCATCAACAATTGTTTTGCCTTTAGAATTTATTATTATATCATTACTTGGTGCAGTTGGACCTTCTGATGGAGAAGATGAAGATGCATTGAACATCTGAAAAGAAACGTCAAACATATTTTTTTTGTAATCAATTCCAATGGCGTGTATTAAACCACGTTTGTTTAATTCAACTTTAGGTGTGCAAGAAGTTAAAGATAAAGTAGTTATTATTAATAGGCACATGAATAATAAATTTTTAATTATTTTTTGTTTTGTAATTTTCATTAAATTATCTCCAAATTACAATTTATAATTTATTAATTTTTAACGGTTTTTTGTAATGCTAAAGAGTTTTTAATTTTATTAGAAATTATTAATATTAGTGGTATTATTACAATTAAAAATAAAATTACTAAAGGAGAGTTAATGAATGCTATAAGAGATTTTAGAGTTTGTATATTATAAATTAAAAACATAGATGTTATAAAACTTATAGACCCAATTATAAAGATAGAAAATTTATAATATTTTTGTTTTACGAATGGAGAAATGCATTTTGAGCTTAAAAACAGGTAAATTGATGTTTTTATTACAGACAGCAAGGTATCTATGACAATATAAAATGCTTCGCTTCGTTCAAAAAGTGGAATTTCGATAACTGAAGAAATAATGTATAATGGAAAGATGTTAGAATTTGTATAATAGCCTAAACATAATACTATAGTTAACATTAGTATGACTTCAAAGATGAATGAGCATATTTGGAAAATATTGAATACAAATAATGTTTTGTTTTTGCAATATTCGCATAATATTAACATTGCAACAAGTTCAGAACAAAAAGCAAGAGTAGAAGAGTCATTAATTATAGATTTTTTGTCAGATAAAATAAATGGACCAAAGTTTTGTGTGTTATACGTTGATATCAGCAACAAAATGATAATAAAATTAATTACTATGAAAATTGTAAACATAATGGTTCCAGAACGAAAAATAGATTCAATTCATAAAAATAAAGCATATATTGCTACTGCTACAATGCCTATTACTAAAAATGGAGCAGAATCTACATATACATAAGACATCATGAAGAAATCAGTGTTTGTGATGTGGGCAATAGCCATTAAAAGAAAGTAGATTGAAAAAATTAAAGAAATCAGCTTACCGATTTTAGGAAAGATTTTTTGAGAGATATCTATGATATTAGCGTATTTAAATTTTTTAATTAAAAATAATGCAGGTAAAAAAACAATTAATGAAAAAATCAAAGATAGTAACATAGAAATAAATATATTTGAATTTTTTACTTCCAATAAATCTCTTAAATATATAGATATCATAAAAGATTGGCATCTACAGATTAATAATATGATTATAATTTGGTATGCACTAATGTTAACTTGTTTTTCATAAAGTTTCATTTTAAATAACACATTTTATTACTATTATTACACTATAATAGTAATAAAATAGTTTTATTCACGCCTTTCTTTTTAATTTTTGAGATTATTTTGCTAAATTTATTGATATTATTATAACTATATGATAAAATATTTTTTAAAGTTAAATAATAAAGTATATATAATGATTTTTGAATTAATTATTGGTGTTTTGTTTGTTTAAATATTGTTTTGTGCCAGGCATGTTTTGAATTTTAATATTTTTTTTACCCATGTAATCCCAATTTCTACGAATAAATGTGTCTCTCATAAAATATTTGTTAAAAGGAGATATTGGAGAAGTGTATGGTATGGAAAATTCTTTAATGCTAGTTATGTTTAAGATTAAACAGCAAAAACCTAACGTTAGTCCATAAAGTCCGCTGATTCCACCGAGTATTATAAAAGCAAATTTTAATATGCAAACAGATTGATACATTGGCGTCATAATAAAAGATGTAATAGCAGTTAATGCTACAATTATTACCATTGGGGCTCCTATAATTCCAGAAGAAACGGCTGATTCACCTATAACCAATGCCCCAACAATACTTACAGCATAACCAATTTGTTTAGGTAATCTAATTCCAGCTTCACGCATTAATTCATAAATCAAGTGAATTATTAAGGCTTCTATCATAATTGGGAATGGCGTAACTTCTTGTGATATAGCTACATTGTATAATAGGGATTGAGGGAACATTTCTGGGTGAAAAGAAGAAATTGCTACATATAACCCAGGCATCAATATAGAAATAAAAAATGAAAAATATCTTAAAATTCTCATGAAAGATGCAAAAAATGGTCGGTTAGTGTAGTCGTCCATAGTTTGAAAACTTTCTATGAATAAATGAGGAACGATAATAGCGTGAGGGCAACCATCAACAAGTATTGCTACTCTGCCTTCAGAAATTTTTCCACACACTACGTCAGGTCGCTCTGAGTATCTTATTTCGGGTAATATTGAAAATGTTGTGCCAGATAGAAATGTTGCAAGGTAACTGGAATCTAATAATATGTCCATATTGACTTTAGAAAGTTTGTTCCGTATGCATTGTAATAATTTACAATTTACAACATCTGTTAGGTAGACCATGGTTACTGAAGTTTGGCTCTTTTTGCCTAAAGTTATTGTTTCAAATTTTAATGCAGGAGATTTTATACGACGTCTAATCATAGTAAGGTTAATTTTTATAGGTTCTGTAAAAGCTTCTTGTGGACTTCTGATATCAACTTCATTAATTGATTCTGAAATAGCTCTTGATTTAAACCCAGCCATTTCTGCCGAGAGCGCAGTTTTAACTCCGTTTATTAAAATAACTAGGTTTCCTGACATTATAGATGTGAAAATTTCATTATAAGTAAATAATATGTTATTACTTGTTGTAAGAACTATGTTATCTTCAAGCCATTTTAAAAGTTGATTAGCATCATCATCGTTATTATTGTTGTATTTTAGCATTGGTTTAATTATTAATGGGTTTAAAAGTTTTAAGTCAATCATTCCTTCGCAATACATTATTACAACATCGTGTCCGCATAAATTAATATTTTTTGTAATAAAGTCAGAAGAATTTGAAAATAACTTTCGTAAGGCAATCATATTATCGTTAATAGATTCATTTAATTGCTCTTTAAGTTGGCTTGTTAAATCTTGTGGTGAAAATTCAGAATCAGCAGAATCATTGATTTGATTATTATTCATATTATCCTCATAGATTTTATTGATTTTTAATTCTTAAGTTTACAACACTTAAGAAATTATTTTTAATGAATAGTTATATTATTACCATTATGGAAAAAATTAATCATAATAAATTTGTTATTATATTAAAAAAATTTTTTTATAAAATAGTGACAAAACTAATTTATTGTGTTATAATAGTAAGCAGTGACCGTTTTGAAAATTATAAAATTGAAATTTTAAATTATATAAATGCAGGTGATTTTGAAGTGATAAAAATAAAAGTTAATATTTATGACAAACAAAAAGTGATGAAAGTTCCAACAGGTTTAAGATTGCTGGTTAGAAAATGTTGCCATGCTGTTATAAAAGATGAAGGCATAGATTTTCCAGTTGAGATAGATATTACATTTTTAGATAATGCACAAATTCAAAAATTGAATCTTGAATATCGTGGTAAGGATTTCCCAACAGATGTTTTGTCGTTCCCTTTAGGTGAAAATGGCGTTTACGAAAAGAATAAAGAAACTGGGTCAGCTATGTTAGGTGATGTAGTTATTTCTTTAGAAAAGGCTCAAAGGCAGGCTGAAATATATGGTCATTCATTTAACAGAGAGGTTAGTTTTTTGGTTGTACATTCTGTTTTACATCTTTTAGGTTATGACCATGAATCGGTTGATGGTATAGATGCGACAAAAATGAAAGAAAGAGAAGAATTTATTTTAAATGAATTAGGTGTATCAAGATAAATTTATTAAATATAGATAGTGGTGTAAGTAAATAGTATGAAGTTATGGCAAAATATAAAAATTAGTTTTATATATGCTTTTCATGGATTAAAATTAGTTTTTCATCAAGAGCGTAATTTTAAAATACATATTATTATTTTTAGTTATGTTTTGTATTTTGCGCATTATTATGATTTGACTAAAACCGATTATTGTGTAATTTTTGTAGTGGCGGCATTAGTGCTTTCATTAGAGGTAGTTAATACATCAATAGAAAAGATAGTTAATTTTATATCACCAGAATATAATATATTTGCTGGAATGATAAAAGATATTTCTGCCGGTAGTGTATTGTTAGTTGCTATTTTTGCGACATTGATAGGTTTTATATATTTTTTTGATATAGAAAAAATAATATTTATATTTAATGATATTATATTTTGTTGGTATAAACTTTTAATTTTTTGTATATATTCAGCACTATCTTATGTATTTATTTCAAATAACAATAAAAACCAGTAACATTAATTGCTAAGTAATAAATATTAATTATAATAACGCCGATTACATATATTTTTATATTATGTAAAAGGTGTTATTTTTTTAAAAAATTTATAATTATGATAAAAAATATTGTATGATTGCTTAACTTGATTTTTTTGAAATTTTATGTTATAATATAAATATAATTAATATGATATTTTTGATGTGCAAATATATAGTTTTAAAATTAGTATTATGTCGTTGGATGAAAGATTGAAAAGATGGTGACTAGGGATGTATAATAAATACTTAAAATTGCGAAATGCAATTATTGGTCAGTTTTTTAAGAATATGAATCAAGAACAGCTTAAAGCAGTGTTAGCTGTCAAAGGACCAGTACTAATATTGGCAGGAGCTGGAAGTGGGAAAACTACGGCAATGGTTAATAGAATAGAAAATATTTTAAAGTTTGGTGTTGGCCTTGATGAAGATGAAGTTAACAATTTAACAGAAGATGAATGGAATTTTTTGGAAAATTATGTTCATGAAACAGATCATCTTAATGTATTAGCTGATAAATTAATTTTTTGTCATAAACCTAACCCATGGAATGTTTTAGCAATTACTTTTACAAATAAAGCAGCAGAAGAGTTACGTTCTCGTTTAGCTGTTCAGCTAGGTGGTGAAATAGCAGCCGATATTAATGCTAGTACATTTCATTCAGCATGTTCTAAAATTCTTCGAAAGCACATAGACAGAATAGGTTATAACAATAATTTTACTATTTATGATGCAGATGATACGAAAAAAATTATTAATGAGATTATTAACAGTTTGAATCTTGACATTAAACTATTTCCAGTTAAATCTGTAATGTCTAAAATAAGTACGGCTAAAAATGAAATGCTTTCACCTGAGCAACTTTTAATGAGTGATGCAATTAATAACTATAAAACATCTACAATATCTCAAATTTATGAATCTTACCAAGCAGAATTAATAAAAAGCAATGCTATTGATTTTGATGATATTATTAAATTGACTGTAGAATTATTTGAAAAATGCCCAGATGTTTTAGAGTATTATCAGAATATATTTAAATACATTATGGTTGATGAATATCAGGACACTAACCATTCGCAGTTTAAATTGATATATTTACTAAGTAAAAAACATAATAATATATGTGTAGTAGGCGATGATGACCAAAGTATATATAAATTTAGAGGCGCTACAATAGAGAACATACTTAATTTTGAAAAGTATTTTAAAAATACAATGGTTATTAGGCTTGAGCAAAATTATAGGTCAACTAAAACAATTTTAAATGTTGCTAATGCTGTTATATCTAAGAATTTTACTAGAAAAGAAAAAACTCTTTGGACTGATAACAAAATTGGTGATAAAGTAACGGTTTATTCAGCAATTAATGAATATCAAGAAGCTCAATTTGTTGTTGACACAATATTAAAGAACATACAAAATGGCAGTAAGTATGCAGACAATGCGGTTTTGTACAGAACTAATTTTCAATCTAACCTTATAGAACAATATTTGGTAAAGGCTGGCATACCATATAAAATTATTGGTGGCTTGAGGTTCTACGAAAGAAAAGAAATAAAAGATATAATATCTTATTTAAGTGTAATTAACAATGTAAATGATAATTTGAGGTTAAGAAGAATTATTAATGAACCCAAACGTGGAATAGGAGACACAACAGTTCAAATAGCGCAGGACATAGCGCAAGAAACAGGACGTTCTTTATTTGCTGTTATAGATAATAGTGATGCATATCCACAGTTAGCTAAAAAAAGTAATATATTAAGAAGTTTTACAGACTTAATTAAACAGCTTATTGTTAGTTTAAACAAAATGCCTTTAAGTGATTTTGTCAATGAAGTGTTACATAAAACAGGTTATTTAAAATACATAGAAATGTTAGGGCGCGAAGGTGAAGCAAAATTAGATAATATAAGGCAATTGCTTAATAACATACAGAAATATGAAGAAACTGTCCAGTCTCCTACTTTGGCTGGTTTTTTAGAAGAAATTTCTCTTTATGCGGATGCTCAGACAATTGAAAAAGAAGATAATACACAGGTTCTGTTAATGACTTTGCATGCAGCTAAAGGGCTAGAGTTTAAATATGTTATGATTATAGGTATGGAAGAAGGCATATTTCCAAGTACTCAGTCGGTTTATGATTATAAAGATATTGAAGAAGAAAGACGATTAGCTTATGTTGGTTTTACGCGAGCTAAAAGTAAGTTATCTTTAGTTTATGCCAAAGAAAGAAAAATATATAATAAAACTTTGTTGGGTTCTCATTCAAGGTTTATCAAAGAAATACCAGAAGATTATTGTGATATTGTTATACAAGATTATCCATCTGCAGTTAGGGCAGTTGATAAATATAGAAGGAATATAGCAAGAAATACAGCTCAAGCTATGAATACAAGAAAAGCTATTGGTATAGGATTTGGTCAAAATACTAAACAAGCTAATAGTGTGTCGCAGAGTTTTGAACAAGGTTGTAATGTTAAACATAAGATTTTTGGAATGGGAAAAGTTATTAAAGTTACTCAAATGGCAAATGATACATTATTAGAAGTAGATTTTGAAAAAGTTGGTAATAAAAAAGTTATGGCTAATTTTACAGGCATAATACGGTGTGATTAGTTTGTTTAAATATAAAATGGCTTGAAAAAGGCAGTTGAATTTATTGAATAATATTATTATTGTTAATAATTTATCTTTTTCATATAAAGAAGGAACTAAAATTTTAGATGATGTGTCTTTGTGTATTGGTCCAGGGGAACTAATAGCAATTGTTGGACCAAATGGATGTGGAAAATCCACATTGATTAAGCATTTTAATGGTATTTTAGTGCCTAGCTCTGGTGAAGTTAAGGTTATGGGGTATCTTACCACAGATGTTAATAATTTGTTGAATATAAGAAAAAGTGTAGCTATGGTCTTCCAAAACCCAGACAATCAAATAGTGGCAACAATTGTTGAAGAGGATGTTGCTTTTGCTTTAGAAAATTTAGGTACAGATCCAGTAGAAATAAGAAAATGCGTTGATGCAGCGCTGAAGATGGTAAATATGTATGAGTATAGGAACCATGCAACATATCAACTGTCGGGTGGTCAAAAACAAAGAATAGCTATTGCATGTGCAATTTCTGTAATGCCTAAATGCATAGTTTTTGATGAAGCAACTTCAATGTTAGACCCGGTTGGTAGGCAAGATATTCTAAACTTAATTTTTAAATTTTCTAAACAATATAACATCACAGTAATTTTTGTAACGCATTTTATGGAAGAAGCATGCTTGGCAGATAGATTAATTGTTATGGAGAATGGAAAAATTAAAATTGATTCAACTCCAAAGCAAGTTTTTTCAAAGCCTAATGAGTTATTAGAGCTAGGTTTAGAATTGCCAAAAACAACAGAATTATGCAATGAATTAAAGTGTAGAGGGTTAAATAATGTTGATAAAATAGCTATAACTATTGAAGAGACTGCTGAAATTCTGTCAGAAATCTTAAAGGAGAATAAGTAATTTGTCAGTAATTAAGACGTGCAATCTGTCATATGTTTACAGTGTTGATACTCCATTTGAAAAACAGGCGCTGAATAATGTGAATTTAGAAATTAAAGATAAAAGTTTTGTAGGCATTATGGGTCATACAGGTTCTGGTAAGTCTACATTGATACAGCATTTTAATGGGTTGCTTGAACCAACAAGTGGTAAAGTCTATATTGATGGTAAAGATATTTGGGCTAATAAAAATGATGTCTATAAATATAGATTTAAAGTTGGCGTTTCATTTCAATATCCTGAACATCAGATATTTGAAGAAACAGTTTTTAAAGATATTGCTTTTGGACCTAAAAATATGGATTTGTCAAACGCAGAAATAGAAAAAAGAGTTAATTGGGCTATGGATGTTGTTGGACTGAATGGTGAATTTTTAGAGCGTTCTCCGTTTGAACTTTCAGGTGGGCAGAAGAGAAAAGTTGCGTTAGCGGGTGTAATTTCAATGGACCCTGATGTGTTGGTTTTAGATGAACCAACAGCAGGGCTTGACCCAAGGAGTAAAAATTTATTGTTAAAAAATATAAAAAAATATCATAAAAAGAGAGATAATACAGTCATTTTAATTTCACACAATATGGATGATATTGCTCAGTATTGTAGTGATGTAATTTTAATGCATGATGCTAAGGTTAGTAATTTTGGTAAAGTAGATGATGTTTTTGGAAATGTTGAGGCTTTATTGAAAGTTGGGTTATCTCCGCCGATAGTAACGCAAGTTTTTTTATTATTAAACAAGCAAGGGTATGACGTGGGGAATAATGTACACACTGTAGACAGGGCAGTAAAATATTTTGAAAATAAAATTTCTAAAAAATAAGGGCAATAGTAGTAGGTTTAGTTTCTAAATATTATCAAAGATATTAGAACATGGTTGACATACATCAATCAAGGTTATGTGAAAAAATTTACTTAAGAATGGCACAGCATATTTAATATTATTATCCAATAATTGCAAATAGAGAACGTTTGCAAAGCGCAGATATGAGTATAAAGTATAATATAAATGACAGAAAGTATAAATTATATTTAATGAATAATGCAGCGAATAGTAAAAATATTAACGTTTGAGATTCCATTAAATTTATCGCTAAATACATAAAGTGAAAAGATAAAGTCGATTCATTTATTGATGTATACATGAGGGAAATACTAAATACTAAAAAATGGTTATTTAGATAAATGAATGGAAGAAGCAAACTATTCGTGAAATATAAAAATATATTTACAAAAAGATAAAAATGTGATTATATGAAAAATGGGTAAATGTACTAAAAACAACATGAGAAATGAGTCTAGTATTTATATAAGGCTCGTTTTTTTTGGTATAAAAAATCCTTAAACTATTTTTAAGACGTATCTTAGTAGTTTAAGGATTTTAAATTTTATTGTATAATTAAATTTAAAAAAGAAATAATATTAATGGGAATATTCTTTGTTGGCCTTAACATTCCAAAGAGGTATGCAAAGAAATGCACCAATTAAAGCTACAACTCCCCAGTAAATTAAAACAAGACGTGCATCATTATAAACTTCCATAGATTTAGCTATAATTGACCCGTTAATTATGTGTCCAAAAGCAGCACCAAAATATCCTAATAATCCGGCAAAACCTGACGCAGCCGACGCAACTCTTTTAGATGATGACTCTACAGCACATATTCCACCAACTAATACTTGAGGGACACATACGGTAAATCCAGCTACACCTAAAGATATGAATATTACAATGTTTTTTATAATTTCATTGTTATATATTGGTGAATATTGAGAAGCACCTAACCACATACCAATTACAGATATAGCGCCAATTGTTAAACACCAAAAATTAGCTGGTGCTCTGCGTCCTTTGAATAATTTTTCTGAAATTATTGGTGCAAAATAAGTACCAAAAAAACCTATAGCACATAA
>CAYPLT010000018.1:0-12878 GCA_964411695.1 uncultured Candidatus Soleaferrea sp. | reverse complement strand
AAATAAAAAATTTTTTATTAAGTAAAATTTTAAATTAAATGCAGAATGATATTATAGTAACATAATAATATTTTTAAAAATAAAATCAGTATACCTCATGTATTTTAATTTGAATCTTAATGTTTAAGTTTAATTACAAAAAATAAAAGTAGATCTTTTTAATCTAATTTATAATTTAATTTAGAAACAAGTGCGCAACTTTTTATTATATTTATCATAAGAACTTATAATAAAAAATTAAAAAACCTCATTTCAACTGTAAATAAAAGTTAAAATGAGGGTATTATAATTATACATTAAGCAGGGTAAACGCTAACTTTTTTACGATCTTTTCCGAATCTTTCAAATTTAACGTTACCGTCTATTAAAGCAAATAATGTGTCATCTTTGCCTTTAGCTACATTATTACCAGGGTGAATATGGGTACCACGTTGACGGACTAATATGTTACCAGACAAAACAAATTGCCCATCAGCACGTTTTACACCTAAACGTTTAGCAGCTGAATCTCTACCATTTTTTGTAGAACCGCCACCTTTTTTATGAGCAAAGAACTGCAATCCTAAATTTAACAAAGTTTCTCACTCCTTTAATAAAAATATTAAAATTACCCCAATTATTTAACATTAAAACAACAATTATTAACTGTAACATTCAGATTTGCAGGGTAAACTTTGCTTATGTTTACTAGGTGATTGTACAATTCTTTTATGAAAATAGAAGAAAGGAAATCATCTTTTTTTGTAACTTTAAGGTAAACAACAGCTTCTGAATGGTTTATATCTAATCTGTAATTTTTTTTGCAATTATTTTTTGTAGAGTTAATAGTCATATCAACTGCTGATGATACAGCAGCACAAACAACATCATTACCGCTAAAACTGTAGTCTGCATGACCACTAATTTTAAACGCATAATAAAATTCATTATCTTTTAAAAACACAGCATTAATCATTATAAACTTATTGATTCAATTAGCAATTTTGTGTAAGGCTGTCTATGGCCCATCTTACGTTTAGAACCTTTTTTAGGTCTATAAGTAAAAACAGTAATTTTTTTAGATTTACCATTTTTTAAAACTTTAGCTGTAACTTTAGCTTTTTTAATAACTGGTTCGCCTACAGTTATTTTGTCATCTTTGTTAACTAATATAACATCACTAAACTCAATTACGTCATCAGCATTTGACTGTAATTTTTCAATAAAAATAGTATCTCCTTCAGATACACGATATTGTTTTCCGCCAGTTTTAAATATTGCATACATGAATTATGGCACCTGCCGTTTCTTAAATAATCTCGCTGTTTTAGGTGTGAATTCATCAACTTAATAAACCTAAACCATGCGGCATAAATAATTATACTTTAAAATGACAATTTTGTCAAGTAAAAACCAAAAAGATTACAACACTAATTGTGAAAAAATTTAAATATTGTTTTCAGTAAAAAGGTTGACTAAAAAATTTAAATATGGTATAATTTTATTTAGATGTCGATTCTATGTTGACTTCTGAATTCATCCTTGCTCATAGTTAATATGAGTCTAAAGTCCAGAAGGAGGTGCTAGTAATGAGTAAAATTGCTTATGAAACCGTTATGGTTATTAACCCTAAATTAAATGAAGAAGAAGTTTCTAATTTGGTTGAAAAATTTAAAACTTTAATTTCTAACAATGGGGTTATAGACGGAGATGTGCAAGAGTGGGGAAAACGCAAATTAGCTTATGAAATTGATGACAATAAAGAAGGTTATTATGTTTTAATAAACTTTACTTCAGATTCACAGTTCCCTGCAGAGCTAAATAGAATTTATAATATTACTGATGGTATTATGCGCTCATTAGTTGTTAAAAAAGACTAATTTTGTAAAATTAAGGTGAGTCAGACTATGTATTGTAAAATTATAGTTATGGGGCGCTTGACAGCTGACCCTGAATTAAGAAATACTGCGTCTAATATTCCTGTTACTACTTTTTCTGTTGCTGTTAATAGGCCTTATGTTAGCAAAACAGGCGAAAGAGCTACAGATTTTTTTAATGTCGTTGCATGGAGGAATCAAGCAGATTTTGTTTGTAAGTATTTTAAAAAAGGTAATTGCATATTAGTAGAAGGAAGACTCGAAAACAGAGAATATATAGACAAAAATGGTGTTAAACAACGGATTAGTGAAATTATTGCTGAGGCTATAAGTTTTACTGGTGAATCTAAATCAGCAGCTAGCAATTATGGTGGTCAACCTGCTATGGGGATTGCAAATGCCTCTAGTTCTGCCAATGGAGAAGATTTTCAAAAACCTCAAGCTAACTCATTTGATAACTTAGACACAGGTAGTTTTGAAGAAATAGATGATGATGATTTACCGTTTTAATAAAATTTAATTTATGCTAAGTTTTAATTTTATAATTTAATAATAATTATTTTTAAAAAGTAAGGGGGATATGAAATTGAAAACTCGTAGAGAAGATAATAACGACAGATCTTTTTCTAAAAGAAACCATAAAAAAGTTTGCAGTTTTTGCGTAAATAAGCAAGAAAAAATAGATTATAAAGATGCTCAAAAACTAAGAAGATATGTTTCAGATAGATCCAAAATATTACCAAGAAGAATTACTGGCGTCTGTGCTTACCACCAAAGGCAACTTACAACAGCAATTAAACGTGCTAGACATTTAGCATTACTTTCGTATGTAAGTGAATAATATTTTGGCTATTTATTATTTTTAAAAGCGGCTTTAACCCACGTATTCAGCCGTGGGGAAGAAAGTCGCTTTTTAAAATAATTAATTATGGCTACAAAATTTGTTAATTAGTTTATAAGGAGTTGAATATTTTGAGTAAAGACATAAAAGATTTAGGTATGGAGCAAGATGAAATTATAATAATTTCTGATGAAGAAGGTAATGAGCATCAGTGTGTTATTATAGATGTAGTAGAACTAAATGATAAAAAATATGCCGCATTAGTGCCTTATGAAATTTTGAGCGATGATGAAGAAGATATTGATGGAGAAATAGCAGATTTATTCATAATGGAGATAGAAGAAACCAGTGAAGGTGATGTTTTAAAGTCAATTTTAAACGACAGTTGTTATGAAGAAGTTTGCAATGTTATAATTAATAGACTTTCTGAAGAATTTGATGTTGAGCGCTAATATAGAAATATATTTAATTTATCCAAACAATTATATTTTTGAAATAAATTAGAAGTATAATTGTTTTGGTTTTAATCATATAATTCGTAGAAGAACTTGACCGAGTGATTGTAATCGGAAAGAAGATTTTTTAGAAAAAGTTTTATGAAAATACTAGACATAAAGGGTTAAAAATAATAAAATAACTATATATAAAAAAGAAGAAATACAGCTTGTAGTAGATATAATAATAAAAGTTTGGTTACTAAGTATAACAAGTTATGTAATATAAATAGTTTAAGTTAGAATGGTTTATCAGGTGATAATATAAAAAAATTAGCTAATTTATTATATGCATCAATAAAAGCAAGAGAAGGTTTAAAGTATTAATATAACTGATAGAAAATCTAAATTATATTTAGTGAATGATGTGAATAACAAATTTTAACGTTTGAAATATAATTAGATTTACTGGAATGTAAATCTGTTACCGAAGATGGAAAAACAACGGTTAGAAAAATCTATTCATTTATGGGTGTACACAGAAGGAAAACACTCAATATTAGAAAATAGTTAGCCGGGTAATAAATAAAGTAATCAAACTTTTAGTGTGAATAATAAAAAAATTTAAAAAATCTATTGACAAAAAGATGAAAATATGATATTATAGAAAATATTTTAGTATACAAAAAAATAATAAAAAACGAGTCTAATTTTTACATTAGGCTCGTTTTGCTGTGTTTAAATTAAACTTCCATTTTTGATTTAAGGTCGTTGAGAGAAAATGATGTAGAAGATTCAATATTAAAAAAACCATTTATTGCAGATGGCTTTTTATTGCTGTTATTATTTTTATTAATAACTTTTTTTATGTTGTTTTCATCATCAGCTTCTTCAGGTTTTGTTATGCCTTTTTTAAACCAAGATGTTAAAATTCCGTTTATGTAAGAAAAATCATTTTCACCTTTTCGTGTTATAGCCCTTGAATAAGCTAGTGCTATCATTTTTATGTCATAATTAAGGTCATTTGCCCATCTTTCTATGAAGGATTTTTCACGCTCAGAAAGAAAATCTTTATGAAATGCAAACATAACATCTTGTTGTAATTTTAATAATTTTAAATTAGATTTTATAAATTCTTCAGCTTTTTCATGTGAATCAATCCCTTGGTTAGTCCATCTATAAGCTTCTTTTTCAATTTCTTTAGCAGAAGTTCTATCTGTAGATGCACAATAATTCAGCAACATAAGAGCTAAATCCACGTCTATTTCTGTCCATGCCATAAGAGAGATTATTACAATAATATCAGTAGACGAGATGGTTCGTTTTAATATTTTAGGTACTTCTTCTATTAAAAATTTTAAGCTATTATTTTTTTCTATTGCATCTAAAGATTCTTTTAAAGAAAGGCGCGGAGCTACAGATGAAGGCCTTTTAAATTTATTTTTAGCTTCATTGTTTTGTGTTTCAATAGAAGTTTCAATATTATTTATTATTTGCAAATTTTTAAGTGCAGTTGATTGTGAATTTAATTGTGAGTTTGACGATTCAATATGTTTAAAAGCTTGTATACATAAATCATTTTCTATTTCAATTTTATTAACTTCATCAGTGTCAGAAATTATTCCTTCCACAATCCAATATCTAAGAGCGCTGTAAACATCTGATTGATTTAAACCTAATTTTTCAGATATATCTTCCGTAGATATATCTTTACCTGGTGACCGTAATAAATAAATTATAACTTTTAACTGATTAGCATCGCACGTGTTTAAATATTTATCGACTATTATTGTAGGAACAGAAAAGATGTTATTCCAAATACCTAAATTTACTTTCATTTTTTTAATCCTATTTTAAAATATTTTAAAATATCCTAAATTCTTTTTTTATTTAATTTAAAGTTTAAATTGAAGCAATGTAATCTATAAATGTGTATTCTTTATTGTTTTTTATGTATAATCTTGGTACGCGTTTACTTATGTTACAGAGTAATTCATAAGGTATTGTATTAATATTTTTAGAGAGGATATTGAGGTTACAGATTTCATTTCCCCATAAAATCACATCGTCATTTTCTTGAACATCTTTAATTTCAGTAACATCAATCATTGCTTGGTCCATACATATAGAACCTATTAATTTGCATGGTTTATTTTTTAAAGATACGTTTGTCATGTTAGAAAATAACCTGTTTAATCCATCAGCGTAACCAGAACATATGGTAGCAATTTTCATAGGCTTTTCTGCTGTAAATGTGCGCCCATAACCGACTGTTTCTCTGGGGCTAATATTTTTTACCATGCTGACTTTGGTTTTAAGTTGCATAATTGGTTTAAATGTCATTTCAGAATCAATATATGGTCCATATAATAAAATTCCAGGTCTTACCATGTCTAAGTGCATTTGTGGGTATTTAACAGTTGCAGCTGAGTTACAGCAATGCCGAATGCCAACATTAATTCCGTGTTTTGTTAAGTCGACGCATACTTTTTTAAAAATAGTAAACTGTTTATTTGTGTATTCTTTAGATTCTAATTTGTTTTCATCAGAAACTGCAAAATGTGTGAAAATTCCAGAAATATTTAATGCAGGGAGTTTATAAACAGCTAATAATTGGTTGAATTCACAATTTTCATCAAAAGGTTTAAAACCTATTCTGTTCATGCCAGTGTCTATTTTTACATGGCAACTCACTAAAATGTTTTGCTTTTGAGCTACATTAGAAATTTTTTTAGCATATTCTAAATTATAAATTGTTTGCGTTATGTTATATTGAGATAATATGTTGACTAGGGAAGGGGGGGTGTAACCTAACACTAAAATAGGAATCTTTACTCCAAATCTTCTTAAAGAAAGTGCTTCTTCAATATTTGAAACGCCTAAAGAATCTACACCATAATCAATTAAATGGTCGGCAATTATTTTGTCTCCGTGTCCATAAGCATCAGCTTTTACAATTCCCATAATTTTGCAATTTGGGTTTAAACATTTTTTTATTTGAGATAGATTAAATTTTAAGTTATCTAAATTAATTTCAACCCAAGTACGTTTTAATTTCAACCCTTGATACATCATATAATTACCTCTTTTTTATATTTTTATATAGAAAAATCATCTATAGTAACTGTAAAAACTTACTACGGATGACTAAAAAATTTTAAATAGATTTATATAATTAAAAACTATTGTTGTTTACTTAAAAAATAGTAAGACGACTGTACTTAAAAAGAACAAATCAGTCTTACTAGCTAAAAAATGGAGGCACCACCCGGATTTGAACCGGGGATAAAGGTTTTGCAGACCTCTGCCTTACCACTTGGCTATAGTGCCATAAAAAAATGGAGCGGGTTACGAGGCTCGAACTCGCTACCTCCACCTTGGCAAGGTGGCACTCTACCAGATGAGCTAAACCCGCAAAATCAAACACAACTAAAAATAATGGTGCCTCCGGACGGAATCGAACCATCGACACGAGGATTTTCAGTCCTCTGCTCTACCGACTGAGCTACAGAGGCAAAATCGTTAAATGGCGACCCGGAAGGGGCTCGAACCCTCGACCTCTAGCGTGACAGGCTAGCGTTCTAACCAACTGAACTACCGGGCCAACATGGTGGGAACAACAGGGCTCGAACCTGTGACCCCCTGCTTGTAAGGCAGGTGCTCTCCCAGCTGAGCTATACTCCCACACTATAATTGACTAATAAAACACCTAACGACATGTTTTATTATATACCAGTTTCAGGTTAATGTCAACACTTTTTTGAAAAAAAATCAACACTAATTGTTGGTGCGAGTTGAGCATTGTATTTATCAAGGGTTTTAGTAATCTGATTTTTAATTTTTTGCTTTATGTTATATTATATTCTATTTAATTCAAAAAGATTCCTTAAAAGTAAAAAAATTTCATAGCATGTATTTGTCTTTTTTTTCATATTGTATAATATATACCTTTACAAAAATGAATTAAGAGGAGAAAAATTTTATGAAAAAATTGAAGAAAATTATTTGTGGTTTTATTTTGATAAATATGGTTTGGAGTTTATATATTTTTAATAATTTTTCTTTTGCTACTCAGCAGATTGAAATTTTAGCAAAGTCTGCTATATTAATAGACCAAGCAACCGGAAATGTTTTATATGATTATAACAGTGATGAACAAGAAGCTCCTGCTTCGTTGACTAAAATAATGTCGCTTATTTTAATTTTTGAAAATCTTGAAAATGGTAATTTGACAGAAGATGAAATGTTAACTTGTTCTAAATATGCAAATTCTATTAATGGTTCTCAAATTTGGTTAGATGAAGGCGAAGAAATGAGTGTAAAAGATTTACTTAAGGCTGTAATTATTTCTTCTGCTAATGATGCGACAGTTGTATTGGCAGAAAAAATAGCAGGTAGTGAAGCCAATTTTGTTAATTTAATGAATGAAAGAGCTAAAATCATGGGATTGAAATATACACGTTTTGAAAATTGCACAGGTTTAGATGCTGACGGCCATTTGACTACGGCAAGAGAAGTTTCGATACTTGCTAGAGAACTTCTAAAACATAAAGAAATATTTAAATATACCACAATTTGGCTGGATCAACTAAGAGATGGAAAAACAGAGCTTGTTAACACTAATAGGCTTATCAGGTTTTACCCTGGGGCTAATGGTCTTAAAACAGGAACCAGTGATAACGCAGGGTGTTGTTTAACTGCATCTGCAACAAGAGATGGATTATCTTTAATAAGTGTAGTTATGGGTGCACAAAACACAGAAGACAGATTTGAAATGTCAAAGCAACTGCTAAATTATGGTTTTAACCATTTTGTTTCTGTTAAACTTGATGATGTGCAAGATAAATTACCTAATTTAAAAGTTAGCAATGGTAACGATGAATATGTTGGGTTAAAAGTTGTGTCACCTAAAAGTGTGTTAATGGAAAAAAGCCAAGTTAATAAAGTGCAACAAAAAATTAAATTGCCAATAGAAGCCAAAGCTCCTATTTTAGAAAATCAGATTGTTGGGTCGGTTTTAGTAACAGTAGATAATAAAAAAATTACAGAATACCCTATTATGACCGTTAAAGATGTGAAAGAAATTAATTTTTTTAGCGCACTAAAAAAGGTTTTAGTTACTTTGATAACATTTTAAATACTTTTTATGCTTATTTGTAGTATAATTATTTTAATATTTAATTTAAAATTAAATCAAAAACTATTGAAAAATTGTGAAAAAAAAGTTATAATATATTGTAACGTATTATAGTTAGGATGGATGATTAAATATGTTTGATAGATTGAGCGCAATAAATAATCGCTATGAAGCAATTAACAAAGAATTGATTAATCCTGATGTAATTTCAGATACGCATCAATATACCAAGTTAATGAAAGAAGCTAAGCAACTATTGCCGATTGTTGAAAAATATCAAGAGTATATTACGGCACAAAATGAACTTAATGAAGCAAAAGAAATTTTAAGCGACGTTAATTCAGATAAAGATCTTAAAGAAATTGCTCAAGAACAACTGATTGAAAATAAAACATTAATTGAAAAAATTTCTGATGAACTTAAAGTTTTGTTGTTACCTAAAGACGTTGATGATGAAAAAAATGTTATTATAGAAATTCGAGGCGGAGCTGGTGGAGAAGAAGCAGCTCTGTTTGCTCATTCGCTTTATAGAATGTACACAATGTATGCAGAAAGTAAAAGATGGAAATTTGAAGTTTTGTCATCTAACATAACAGAGCTTGGGGGAGTTAAAGAAATTAGTTTTTTGATTGATGGGAATGGAGCTTACTCAAGGCTTAAATTTGAAAGTGGTGTGCATAGAGTTCAAAGGGTGCCTGAGACAGAAACTTCAGGCAGAATACATACTTCAACGGTAACTGTGGCTGTTTTGCCAGAAGCACAAGAAGTTGAAGTTGAAATCAACCCAAATGATTTAAATATAGATACATTTAGGGCTAGTGGTGCAGGTGGACAACATATTAATAAAACAGAATCTGCTATTAGAATTACACACATACCAACAGGTTTGATTGTTGAATGCCAAGATGAGCGTAGTCAGCATAAAAATAAAGAAAGAGCTATGAAGATTTTAAGGTCAAGACTGTATGAAAAAAAATTGGAAGAACAAAATGAAGAAATAGCTTCTCAGCGTAGGTTGCAAGTTGGTACAGGCGATAGATCTGAAAGAATAAGAACCTATAATTTTCCACAAGGCAGGGTTACTGACCATAGAATAGGTTTAACGTTATATAAAATTGACAACATAATGAATGGCGATTTAGACGAATTATTAGACGCGTTAATTACATTTGATAGGGCAGAGAAGCTCAAAGGAATTAATTAAACTGGCAAATATTAAGATGTTTAATTTTTAAATTAGTTTAAAATAAAAAGAAGGGATTTGTAATGTTTAAGTTTGTAAATAAAAATAATTTAATTAAAATGTTGGTTGTTTCACTGTTAGTTACTAGTTTTTCTTTATCTGGATGTAAGAAAAAAGATGAAGATACGCTTTTATCATCAAAAATATCTATTAATAAAAACGTAAAAGAAGACCAAGAAGAAGATCAAATTGAAAGACCTAATTTAAGAGAGAATTTTGAAAAAGCTAAAAAGCAAAACTCAGATACTGTAGCTTGGATAAATATACCTGGTACTACAGTAGATTACCCAGTAGTTCAAGATTTGCAAAATAGAGGCACAGGTAATGAAGATTATTACATACATAGAAATTTTGAAGGTAAGCAAGTGGCTGTAGGTAAAGAAAGTGCGATTATGAGTGATAAAAGAAATATGATTTCACCTATTGAAAAATTATCTCGGAATATTATTATTTCAGGTCATAATGTTGATGTGAATGACAACCCTAATGGTAAAATGTTTGCTCCTATAGGGCATTTTAAAAACTTAGAATTTTCTAAAAAAACACCATACATATTTTTAACTACAGAGGACAAAGATTTGGTTTTTGAAGTTTTTGCAAGCTATTATTCTGAATTAAGATTTAATTTTTATTCTCCTAAAAGTTCAGAAAAAGAAATGAATGCAATGATAAAAGAAGCAAAGCAACGGTCTGACTTTATATATGATGTGGATGTTAATGGAGAAGATAATGTTTTAACGTTATATACCTGTACATACCATTTTGGACCATATAGAAGTTTAGGGTATTATAGAACTAAATATGTAGTACAAGCTAAACTTTTGTCGGATGATGCTAAATTAAAAGAAACAGCCAATGTTAAAATTAATTCTAATAAAAAATCAGTTAATTTTTCATATTGTGCAGAATGTAATAAAGACATGACAATTGAAAAATGTGCAAATAATGGCGGGCTATGCGATGATTGTAAGAAAAAATTGAGTAAGTAAGATTGTAATTCATGAAGGCAAGCTATAATATTTTTAGATGATTAGTCAAGGAAATATAAAGCAAAATAACATCATAAACATATGGAACGTGCAAAAGTAAATGCATATTTTGGTAGTAAGTTACTACTAATGTGACGTAGCATAAAACTAATAAATTTCAAACAATTGGGTACTTTATTTTGCTAACAAACTCAGTAATTAATTTTTATAATAATGTAATTAATAAAAAAACAAAAAACGTTAATAAATATGTTGCCTTTTTGAAAAAAATATGATATAATAAATGTATATTAGAAAAGGATGTGATATAGATGAAAAATAAGAATTTAACAATGCTAAAAGCTAAATTCTTATCAATTATATTAGGAGCAGTAACTGTTGTTCAAAGTGTTGCATTAAACGCATATTGTTACCAACCATCTGTAAAAGATAATTTATATAAAAGTGTAAACTATGATTTTTTAGAAAACACTGTTGTACCTTCAAAATATTCTTATTATGATGATGATGTTGCAAGAAATGCTTATTTAAATTTACTTAAAGGTTATTCTAAAAGTGAGTTAAATAAACAATCAGCAATAGGTAAAGTGGCTAATGTTTATAATACAATGCAAGATTACGATGCACGTGTTGCTGTAGGTGTTTCACCTTTAGACACTTACTTTGAAAAAATTACTTGTATTAGTTCTTTTGAAGATTTTGCAAATACATGTGCTTGGTTGTTAAAAAATGGAATTAATGTGTTTAATATTAAATATTTATTTGAAAGTGGAGCTCAAACTGTTAAACTAGTAGATTTTAATTTGGATATTTATTACCCGGGGAATTACAATTCAAATTATGAAGCTTATGTAAAAAGATTATTTTCTTTATTAAGTTATAGTAATACACATGCAGATATTGACCAAGCAATTGGGCTAGAACGGTCTATTGCAAAATATTCTAGTCAAAACCACTACAATGAAGTTAAAGGGCAAGATTATCAAAGGCTGTTGTCAGAAAGTAAGGGTAGCAGTAGTTTGGCAGATATCCTTTCTAAAGAATTGGCTTCTCAACTGAATATAAGATGTAATTTAGTTGTAAATGATGATTTAAGATGCCAGTTACAACTCATACAATCATTTGATATAAATTATTGTAAAAACTTTTTAAGATGCTTGGTTTTAAGGAATTGTGCTCCATTTTTAGATAAAAGTACGTCAGAAGCTTGGGTAGCTCATAAAAAGTATGACGGCTTAACACAAGATGCTATTGACACTAAAATATTACAAGCTAACATAGGTTTTGACAGAATTTATGGTAAGGGGCTTTCTGAAAATGTAAGCAGTTCAGATAAAAATTTTGTTAATAACATTTTTAAAGATGTCAGAGAACAATATACTAAAGATTTAAGAACATTAAATATACAAGCTGAAGATCAATTGGTACAATATATTAATAATATCAAAATTTCATTTAGTGTTCCTATTGATTTACAAGGTGGAGTGGTGATACCTGACCTTTCAAGTAATATATTTGTAGTAAATATGTTGAGTTGTAATGCTTACAATACTGCTGTTTGTATTGCTAAATCAAATCAAGGGCAATCTTTTAACTTTGACCAAGAAAAAATATATGTTTTATTAAATGTAGATAGTAACTTAGCATATGACTCATTGTATAATTGTATTATAGTTAGTCCGGTAATTTTTTATTCAAGTAGATATAATTCATCATTATCGGAAAAAACAAAATGGTTAAATATGGCATTTACAATTGGGCATGAAACAGGTCACAGCATAGATTCCAGGAATATACTTAATTTGGCTAAAAAATACAATTTGTCGACTGATGATGTAAATAAGCTTTCTGCAACTTTTACTCCGCTGTCTCAGCAAGTTTCGGATTATTCTGTATTCATTTCTGGTAAAGTTTACCATATGAACCCTACAAGAGTTTTATTTGAAGCTGTAGCAGATTATTATGGTGCTAAAATAGTTATTGAGTTAATTAAAAATAATCCCAATTTTACACTTCAAGATTTCTTTGAATCTTATGCAAAAATGCGTCGTTCTATAGAAACAGATGAAAAACTTAAAAGTATTATAGAAAAAGAATTGCATCCGGTCAATGAGTTTAGAGTTAATAGCACCTTGTCTAACTTTCAAGAGCTTTATGATACATATGGAATAGGTGTTAATAACAGTATGTATAGAGATTTAGAAAAGCGTGCGAAATAATTAATTTTTAAATAATATGATGGCTTTTTATTTTAATATATAAGGAGTCATCATATTTTTTGTAAGTTATTGTTTTGTATTTTTATAATTTTTTTGAATAAATATTTAAAGAAGTATTTTTTAAATTTAAAGTACTTGCAAGATGTTATTTTTTGTGCT
>CAYPLT010000017.1:0-13007 GCA_964411695.1 uncultured Candidatus Soleaferrea sp. | reverse complement strand
GCCAAATTGGTTTTAGAAGCCGCAGTCAAAGCAGGCGCACCAGAAGGAATCATAGATTGGATAGACATTCCTAGCCTTGAAATGACTAGCCTTCTTATGAAAGAAGCTGACATAATTTTAGCTACAGGTGGCCCAGGAATGGTTAAAGCTGCTTATTCAAGCGGTAAGCCTGCCCTAGGTGTTGGCCCTGGTAACACACCAGCTATTATAGACAAATCTGCCGACATTACTTTATCCGTAAATTCAATAATTCATTCAAAAACTTTTGACAACGGTATGATTTGCGCTTCTGAACAATCTGTAATTGTTCATAAAGACGTTTACAGCACTGTAAAAAAAGAATTTGCTAACCGTGGCTGTTACTTCTTAAAAAAAGATGAAATTGAAAAAGTAAGAAAAACTATAATCATAAATGGCGCTCTTAACGCAAAAATCGTTGGTCAATCAGCTCACACAATAGCTAAATTAGCTGATGTAGATGTTCCGGAAAGCACAAAAATACTTATTGGTGAAGTTGAATCAGTTGATATTTCCGAAGAATTTGCACATGAAAAATTATCACCTGTGCTAGCAATGTACAAAGCTGAAGATATTGAAGATGCTTTTTGTAAAGCTGAACAATTAATTGCTGATGGTGGTTATGGTCACACATCATCTATATACTTAAACAATGTAACAGAAAAAGAAACACTAGAAAAATTTGCCAAAAGAATGAAAACATGCCGTATTTTAGTAAACACTCCATCTTCTCAAGGTGGTATCGGAGATTTATATAACTTTAAACTTGCCCCTTCACTTACATTAGGTTGCGGTTCTTGGGGTGGTAACTCTGTTTCTGAAAACGTCGGTGTAAAACATCTTATAAATATTAAAACTGTTGCTGAAAGAAGGGAAAATATGCTTTGGTTTAGAACTCCTGAAAAAGTTTACATTAAAAAAGGTTGCCTTCCTGTTGCTTTAGATGAATTAAAAAATGTTATTAATAAAAAGAGAGCATTTATTGTAACAGATAGCTTCCTTTACAAAAACGGTTACACAAAACCTATTACAAACAAATTAGATGAACTTGGAATAACTCACACTACATTCTTTGATGTTGCCCCTGACCCAACACTTGGTTGTGCTATTGAAGGTGCAAAACAGATGACAGCATTTCAACCTGACTGCATAATTGCATTAGGCGGGGGTTCTGCAATGGACGCTGGTAAAATTATGTGGGTTCTTTATGAACATCCAGAAGCTGATTTTATGGACATGGCTATGCGTTTTATAGACATAAGAAAAAGAGTTTATACATTCCCTAAAATGGGTGAAAAAGCATACTTTATAGCCGTTCCAACATCTGCAGGTACAGGTTCTGAAGTTACACCTTTTGCTGTTATTACTGATGAAAAATCAGGAATTAAATATCCTCTTGCTGATTACGAATTATTACCTAAAATGGCAATAATAGATACAGACTTCCATATGTCTGCACCTAAAGGATTAACAGCTGCTTCCGGCATAGACGCTGTTACACATGCTTTAGAAGCTTACGCTGCAATGTTAGCAACCGATTACACAGACGGTCTTGCTTTAAAAGCTTTAAAAACAATATTTGAATATTTGCCAAGAGCTTACGAAAATGGCCAAAATGATGTTGAAGCCAGAGAAAAAATGGCTAATGCTGCTACAATGGCCGGTATGGCATTTGCTAATGCATTTTTAGGTGTATGTCATTCTATGGCCCATAAACTAGGTGCTTTTCATCACTTGCCTCACGGCATAGCTAACGCTTTAATGATTGAAGAAGTTTTAAGATTCAATGCTACTGAAACACCAGCTAAAATGGGTACTTTCTCTCAATACGGCTACCCTCATACACTTAGACGTTATGCTGAAATTGCTGAATTCTTAGGTCTTGGCGGTAAAAACGACACAGAAAAACTTGAGAATCTAATTAAAGAAATAAATGATCTAAAAGAAAAAGTAGGAATCAAAAAGACTATTAAAGATTACAACATTGATGAGCAAGACTTTTTAAACCGTTTAGATGAAATGTCTGAGCAAGCTTTTGATGACCAATGTACTGGTGCAAACCCTCGTTACCCATTAATAAGCGAAATAAAACAAATGTATCTAAATGCATACTATGGTAAAGATTCAAAATAAATTATTAATGTTAAAAATCAAGAAAATAAGTCGTCTTTTAAAGAGGTGTAAAATATATGCGAAAATTCGATACGAAAGTTCAACATTTAAAATACAAAGTTTTACGTGAAGTTGCAAAAGAAGCATGGAATGGCACATTAAAAGATAACATTTTAGATATACCTCAACGAATTGTCCCTGGAGACACTCCGACTATGCGTTGTTGTATAGATAAAGAACGCACCATTCTTGCTGACCGTGTAAAAATTGCTATTGGTGGTGATAAAAATAACCCAAATGTTATAGAAGTAATAGAAAATGCCTGTGATAGATGTCCTACTGGCGGATATGAGGTAACTAATGCGTGTCGTGGTTGCTTGGCTCACCGCTGTGAGGATGTTTGTAAAAAAGGTGCTATATGGTTTGATGAAAATCATATAGCACACATAAACAAAGAAAAATGTGTAAACTGCGGAGCTTGCGCTAAAGTTTGTCCATTTACATCCATAGTTAATAAACAACGTCCTTGTCAAAGTGCTTGCAAAGTAAAAGCAATTTCTATGGATGAAAACAAAGTAGCTAAAATCGATAACGACAAATGTATATCGTGTGGTGCTTGCGTTTATCACTGTCCATTTGGAGCTATCTCAGACAAGTCTTACATTTTAGATGTAATTGACATAATTAAAAAAAGTGAAAATAATTCAAAATATAAAGTTTATGCATTAGTTGCGCCTGCTATTGCAAGCCAGTTTAGTTACACTACAATAGGTAAAGTAACAACTGGAATTAAACAACTAGGGTTTAATTCTGTAATTGAAGCTGCACTTGGAGCTGACATGGTTGCGAAAGAAGAGACTGCTGAATTAGTCGAAAAAGGATTTTTAATTAGTTCTTGTTGCCCAGCATTTGTAGATTATGTAAACAAAGAATTCCCTGAATTAGTACCATTTATTTCTCATAATCTTTCACCTATGGCAACAATTGCTAAATTAATTAAAAAACGTGAACCAGATTCAAAAATTATATTCATTGGTCCATGTACTGCAAAAAAAATGGAAATACAAAAAGAAGAAGTTAAACCTTATATAGATTCATGCATAACATTTGAAGAACTACAAGCACTCTTCGACAGCAAAGATATCGACATAAACAGTTTGCCAGAAACAGCTCTTGATGATGCTTCCTATTTTGGTAGAGTTTTTGCCAGAAGCGGTGGGCTCTCTGAAGCTATAAAACAAGGCTTAAAAGAACTTGGTAAAGAAGATTTTGAACTAAAAGCTCTACCTTGCAACGGTATAGAAGCTTGTCGTATGGCACTTTTGAAGAAAAGTAAAGGTGTATTAGATGCTAACTTTATTGAAGGCATGGCTTGCTTAGGTGGTTGTGTTGGAGGTGCTGGTTGTTTAACTCACAGCGACGCAAACCAAGTAAAAATCAACAAGCATGCGTTATCTACCGATAAGCCAACAATTTTAGATTCAATTTCTAAATTAGATAAATAATAAAGCGAACCGAACCTGGTATTAAAACCAAGTTCGGTTTTTGTATTTTTTATTAAATTATTGTAATAACCTTAAATTTAATTTTTACTTATTTTAATTTTACATTTTATTCGATGCCTGCTTTTATTATTAAAAATCTTATATTTGTAAATTTAACTAAAGTAAACTTAATAAACCTAATATTTAATTATTCTGTCTTTATTTTGTCAATTATTTTTACGTATTTTTAAAAATTCTTGGATTTTTTACAACACAACTGAAAAAATCCAAAAATCTAATCTTTTTAAATCAATTTAGATTGTTAGCCTATATGCGTTATTTAACTAATGTTATATTTAACTCAACTTTACTATTTTTTTATATTTTTAATTTAACCGCATAATTACTGAGGGGTAATTGTATAGCAGTTTAATATTTTATTTTTCAATAATTACACACCTAGGTATGATTTTTAGAAACAGTATTTACTTTTAATTTTTTGTGCGCACTAGCGGTTAACACCGCGATAATTAAATAAAATTTATTCTGTCCCCCACTATAATCTACCAAATTTAAAAAAGTTGCACCTTAAAATGCAACCTTAAAAAATTTTTTTATTTATTTATAAATTCAATAAAATTTTAACCCCATAAACCGGTAACATATCAATGCTAACTTTACACTCAGATATTGTAATTTCAAAAGGGTCTATCAAATTTCCGTCTAAACTTTTAATACCCCTTTGTAAGCACAAAATTTTGCTTTCATCACCAAAATCTGTTAACATTAAACTGTCAGTAGAACAATACCCATAAGTAACTATGTTTTTAAATTTAGATTTTATTAAAAAATCTATTGCTTTAAAGTTTTTGGAATTAACAAAAATATTTATTTCATTATTAATTTTTAAATTAATATTATTACTTATTGTATTTTTAAAAATAAATATTGCTTGTGAACTTTCTATAAAATTTAAAACATCAGTTTCTATAATTAAAACATCTTTTAAAGAGTCTTTAACTGCATAACAAATTATCTTATAAGGCGTTTGATGTATTATATTACACTTGCCTTCTAAATAGTCAATGAGATTTTTCGTAATTTTTTTATCTTTTAAGTTTCCATATAAAATTATAGTTACCATTTAAATTATGCACCCTTTGAGATTATTCCAACCATTACCGTCACATCATCATCATGATTTGATTTATTTCTTAACTTTGACTCTAAAGCTATTTTTCTTGAAAGTTCTTTAGCTGTAATATTATTTTTAAAAGACTTTATTTCATCATATATCCAATCATAATTATTATTAGTAACTCCGTCAGAAACCATGATAATGACATCATCGTGACTTAAATAAATGGTTTTCTTATCAAATGAAACACCTCTTAAAATTCCTGCCGGCAAAGTTGAACATTCAAATTCTAAAACCTTATTTGATTTTTTAGCAAAAGTTGGAGCAGAACCTGCTTTAAATATATTTATTTTTCCTGTATACAAATCTACGCTAGTTACGTCAATTGTGGATACAGATTCATCATTAGATTTAACTAAAAGTGCAGCATTAACTATTTTAGACGCAGCTTGAAAATCAAACCCAGCTTTAATTAATTTTGAAAGCAACCCTGTAGTCATCGCACCATCTACAGCTGCTCTGCTACCTGTGCCCATTCCATCACTTAAAATCATATACGCTCTGCCTTTAGCATCTACAAAATAATTATACGAGTCTCCGCAATATTTAAAATTGTTGCAAGAAAGCTGAGTTACACCAAAATCTATGTCATAGTTTGCTTTTTCTATTATTGTAATCTTCATAAATTGATTAACTTTTATAAAAGATGGTAAACTAAAATTTTTTTCACAAACATCAGAAAGTTTAAAAGAAATTGCTTTACCAATATAATCGATATTTTGAACTATATTTGTAGACGCCTCTATAGTAAGCCTGCCATATTTATCTGTAAAAGATGTTATACTATAAACTTTCAAACCAACATCTTTTAAAATTTTTTTAGCTTTTATTGAAGACTCTCCATCAAATTGAGAGATTTCATAAAATTCATCAGCCAAATTTTTAAGCATATCTGCCATTCCATCAAATTGATCTGTAACTACATTTCTAATTTCATTAACTTTTCTGTTAACACTTTTATTCGCTATGAATCTTCTGTAACCATCATTTACTTCACTTACAATTTCATCTAAATTATTGCACTTATTCTTCATAAATAAAGAAACATCTTCAACAGTAACTTTGCCATTATCTTTTAAAAGTGACGTCATATCATTAAAACTGTTAACTACATCGTTATATGTTGCATTCCAACAAAACATTTTTAAATTGCAGTTACTACAAATTTTTTTAACACATTTATCATAAACCTCTTCTACACTAGAGTTGCTATTTTTAGACAATTGGTCTGACAGCTGTTGAGTAGTACAAGCAATATCATTCAAAGTGTTAGAAGCAAATGACAACTTAGATAACATTAAATTTTTTGCATTTTCACAGCTTATTATATTAACATTATTTTCTTTAACCAAATCTACTTTTTTGCTAACCGCTTTATTTGTAACAATAAACAACCCAGATGCTATAAATAATTCTAATAAACTTATATAAATACTTTTTTCGCTTACAACCGAAGCAAAAATAGAGATTATTCCATTTATTAAAATAAATATGCTTGCCACTCCAATGCTTTTATATTTGCGAAATACCCCAGCTAAAAAACCCCCTAAACCATATGAAGTTATTACATAACTATTTTGTTCATTACCACTAATTAAAACTGTTAACCCTATTAGTATGCCCACGATTGTACTGCTTGAATAATCCATATTAAGTGCCACAAACAAAATGATGTAAATTGCAAAAATCTTACCAAGTGAAAGAGACTTTAAAGTAAAAGACATTAATGGCATTAACACTATAATTAAAGATATCAGCAATGTTGCTAATTCACTAGAAGACAAGCCTTTATAATTGATTTTATTGCTAAGTGATTTTCTTGCATTTTGCAAAAAAAATGTTGCTCCTGACGCCATAATTGACTCAGAAAAATAAATTAAAATATTATAAAAATTAAAACTTCTTGCTACAAGCATAAAAATAAAAGAAGCTGTTAAAATTGATAAAAAAGTCATAATCGTTGCTTTAACATATTTATAATCTTCAAATAACCAACGAACTACAATAATTAAAAAAACAGAAACAATATATAGCATATTATCTCCATCAGCAATAATGTACCCTAGCAATGAACCTATTGTTGCAGAAAAAGATGCCACTTGGCTGGCTACTGCACAAACAGACACGCCAAAAGGAGAAACTTCACCACAAATATTACTTGTTGACAACAAAAAAGCAAATAACATCCAAAAAGCTTGCTCAAATATATCAATTTGGCTAGTTATGGGTTTTTCCATAAAATTTTTTGACCTGAAATCTTCTAAAGAATTTTGATTCATATTTTTTCACATCCAATATAATAATTTTTTTTACATAAACTTATTATATAACTAAAATATAAAGAATTATGTCATAAACCGTATGGTCTATTTTATATATTTTTATCGAATGAAATCGTAATTTAAATTTAAAAATCTTACTATTGATAAAATATGATAATTATGTTAAAATATTAATAACTTTATAATTGGGTAATTTTTTATATTGGAAAATAACGTCTAAAAATTAAAAATATTAAAAATTTAAAAAGGTAAAATAATTTATGAACGGAATATTAATCATTGACAAACCTCAAAATTTTACATCTTTTGATGTTGTAGCTGTTTTACGCAAAATACTATATACAAAAAAAATTGGCCATGGAGGTACTTTAGACCCTTTAGCCACAGGAGTATTACCTATTTTTATAGGTAACGCAACTAAAATTATAGATGTTATGCCAAATCAAGATAAAAAATACATAGCGAGTTTTAAATTAGGAATATCTACATCTACATATGATGTAAGCGGAGAAATTTTAGAAGAAAAAAAATCATTTGTAACTAGAGAATTACTTTTAGAATCTTTAAATTGTTTTACTGGTCAAATAAATCAGATACCACCAATGTATTCAGCTATTAAAATTAACGGTCAAAAATTATATCAGCTTGCACGACAAGGTAAACAAATTGAACGCCCTGCTAAAGTTGTAACCATTTATGATTTAAAACTTCTTGACTTTAACGCTTCACTTCAAGAAGGAACCATAGAAGTTTTTGTTTCAAAAGGTACATACATAAGAACTTTAATTAATGACATTGGCAAAATTTTAAATGTTGGCGCCACCATGACTTCTCTTAGAAGAACTAGCGCTCTTGGGTTTGACATATCTAAAAGTTACACAATAGAAGAAATTAAAAAATTAAAAAATAATAATCAATTAAATAACATAATAATTTCACCAGAAACTGCATTGGCAAGTTTGCCAAAACAAATTTTAGGTGATGAAATTTTAGCTAAAATTATTAATGGATTAAAAATAAAAATTAATTTAGAAAAAAATATTTACTATAAAATCTATAATTCAACAAATAAATTTTGTGGAGTAGGATTTTATAAAGAAGATGAGCATTTTAAATTTAAATATATTTAAAAATAAATTATTTTATAAATAAAATATAAAAGGCCGAGCTTGATTTTTTAATTTCAAGCCCGGCTTTAAATTTTTTATTATTCATTATTTTCAGGTACGGTAGGTTCTTCAGGTACGGTAGGTTCTTCAGGTACGGAAGGTTCTTCAGGTACGGAAGGTTCTGTATCCATATATTTTTTATTATAGCTCTCTAAATTAAGAGCAAAATATTTTACTGGTAAGTCCCAGGATTCATCTTTACCATTATACGAGATTTCTTGTTGAAAGTATTCTGGGAATTCTATCGGTATTTCAATAGCTAATATATTATTATCTTCAAAATATATTTTTGGATATTCAGTTGTTTTGTCTACAATACTAAAATTAGTTCCTGTATTATCGGAGTTATATTCTGATACATATTCATTACCACAGCTTAATGCTTGACGATAGTATTCATTTAGGCCATCAGAATACCCATAGGCACTAATTGAAAATTTTGTTAAATTATTATCTTTGAATAAATTTTCTCCGCCTTTTATCTTCATTGGATTTTCTTTGGTATACAAAGACAGTTCGGACTCTCTAGCATAAGTACTACTATCGTATTTTTTTATGCCTATAATTTGCAATAAAGCGGCTGCTTGACTATATATATGACTGACATCATATGCTGACAAGTCCAATTTATATATAAACTTACCCCTATTACCTCTGTCTTTAAAAAGTGTATAAAAATTCCATGCGGGATCGACGCTTGTATTTTTTACATTAGATACACCTTCAACCTCTGCTTGAGTCAAAGCACAAGAAATTAGCGAATTACCATTCCCAATTGAAATTTTTTGAAATTTTAGTATGCTCTGTGTACTCAAAGCACAAAATCCAGCTATCATACCTGCCGCTATTCTTTTATAACCTTTGTTCATTGTCTTCAAACTCCTTGACTTTATATAATTTTTAATAATTTTTAAAATATTAAATTTAAAAACTTATTTTTATTTTCAAGCTTATTATAAAACAATTTTTGGCATTAAAGAACTTTAATATGTAAAATTTGATAAAATAAGTTTAACAAATTTAATATATAATTATTTTATCATTTTCTATACTTATTGTCAAGTAGTTTGATGAAACTTTCTGAGATTTTTTTCCCCCAATTATAATTCCTCCATTAGGTAAAAGCATGTGACACTCCCCTTACTCAGAGAAGTGTCACAATTTGTGCTATTTTTTACTTTACTTACAATCAACCAAAATATTATAAATGTGATTTTTTAAATAAATAGTAATATTCCCATTAAGCCGTGTATTAAAACACTTGACATTCAGTTCCATTAACCTTTTTGCAACGTCTTTATGTGGGTATATTACATTTTTATCATTACCAGAAGAAATAATGCAATAATCTGGGCTAACTATTTTTAAAAAATTCATTGAAGACGAAGTATTGCTACCATGATGTGCCAATTTTAAAATATTACATTTAAGCTGGTTTGATTCATAATTATTAATTAATTTTTCTTCAATTTTAGAAGTTGCATCACCAGTAAACATCATTTTAAAATCTTCACAACTTTCATATTGAAGTATTCCAACTATTGATGAATCATTTAAATCTTTTGGCAAATTAAATTTCTTTTCTACAATCGGGTAAATAACATTAAAACTTGCCTTGCCAATAGAAATTCTTTGATTCGGTTTAACATTTTTTATTTTGATGTTTTTATTCTTTATAAGTTTTCTAAGTGAACTATATTTTAATAAATTATTTTTAACCTTAAAATAGTTGGGCAGAATAATTTCATCTGCAGAGCTATTTTTCAAAACTTCAAACAAAGCACCCATATGGTCACTATGAGTATGCGAAATTAGAATAAAATCTAATTTACCTACATTATTTTTATTTAAACAATTAATTACCCTTTGAGAATATTTTTCGCTACCTGTATCAATCAATGCAAAATGTGCTTTTCCACTTGCATCAAAAGATTTTATAAAAATACTGTCCCCATGCCCAACATCTATAACTGTAATTAACAAATCTGCATCTTTTTGTTCATATAAAATTGGTTCAACATCTAAATAATTTAAAAATTTATTAAATAATTCTGTGTTTACTTGGCTCAATAATACCAATGCACAAAATACAGTCAAAACAATAATTGATATAATTTTTTTATATTTCACATCTGCTCCCTTTGCCTTATGTTATTTAAGTTTATGCTATTTTAATTTACCAGAATAACATTATCTTCACCCAAAATATTTTTCAGTTCATTCATCATAGTAATATTAGCATCTACCCACATTGTTTTTGGACAAACAAAAAGTTTTTTTACATTACTAAAATAAACATAAACAGGAGTACTGCCTTCAAATATTTCCAATATCAATTGGCTCTTTTGCATTTCCTCTGATTCTGGAGAACTTACTTTTAAATACATGCCTTTTCTTTTAACATTACTTTTAGCCGAAGAAATATTTGACTTTTTTTGGTAATCTTCTACTAGCATTATATCATCTGCTATTATTTTAGCACTAACTTCATCTCTAAAATTAATGATTCCAGAAACTACTATTATGTTATCATCTACAATTAAAGATTTGTATTTTTCTAAAACATGCGAAAAAATTATAATTTCTATCATTGAAGTTTTGTCTTCTATAATTACAAATGCCATTGATTTACCATTTTTTGTATATTTAAATTCTATGTTATTAATCACACCAATAACTGTTACCTTAGTTTTGTCTTGAATTTTATTATTTTTGTATCTTAATGAATCGTTAACATCTATTAAGCTTACAAAATTACCATTATTAATTAAATCACTATATTTATCTAACGGATGCCCTGAAATATATAAACCTATGACTTCTTTTTCCATCTTAAGTTTTTCAGCATTATAAAATTCATCATTCTCGTCTATAAAATATTTAGATTGCTCATCATTAACTGCAGAAGAAAAACTAAACAAACTTAATTGACCTTCTACCGTTACTCTACTTTTATGCTGTAAGTCATCTAAAATTTTAGGAAAAGTATTAATCATAGATTTTCTGCTTTTATGTAAACTATCTAATGCCCCGGCTTTTATAAGACATTCCAAACTTTTACGAGTTAGACCTACATCAGAATTATACGTTCTATTACAAAAATCATATAAAGATTTAAATTTACCATTTCTTTCTCTTTCTTTAATTAATAATTTAATAGAACGTCTACCAACATTTTTAACTGCAACTAAACCAAAATTAACATAATCTTCGCAAACTGTAAAGCCTATATTACTTACATTCACATCAGGAGGAGTAATTTTTATATTTAACCTATTACACTCTTCAATATATTCTATAACTTTATCTGTATTTTCTAAAACACTAGTTAAAATAGCCGCCATAAACTCTTTTGGAAAGTGACACTTTAAATATGCAGTTTGGTAAGACAACACCGCATATGCTGCTGCATGAGATTTATTAAATGCATAAGATGCAAAACTACTCATTTCGTCAAAAATTTCATGTGCAATTTTTTCTGGCACACCATTATTAACTGCACCAACGCATTCCACAGAGCCATCAGCTTTTTTAGCGCCATAAACAAAATTTTTTCTTTCTTCCTCCATAACAGCAATTTTCTTTTTTGACATTGCTCTTCTTACCAAATCTGCTCTTCCATAAGAATAACCCGCTAATTCTCTACAAATTTGCATAACTTGTTCTTGGTAAACAATGCAACCATATGTTACTTTTAAAATATTTTCTAACAGCGGATGCTTGTAAACTATTTTAGAATTATCATGCTTGCACTCGATATATTTAGGTATAGATTCCATCGGCCCAGGACGGTAAAGAGATATGACAGCTATAATATCTTCTATATTTTCAGGTTTTAAATTCATTAAAACCTGTTTCATTCCACCTGATTCAAATTGAAAAACACCTTTACCCAAACCAGATGACAACATATCGTATACATCTTTATCTTGATATGATATATTTTTAATATCAAAACTATGATTCTTTAATTTTATCATTTTTTCTGCATCGGATATAACGGTCAATGTTCTTAACCCTAAAAAATCCATCTTTAAAAGACCAAGCTCTTCTAAATTATTCATTGTATACTGAGTCATAATAGCATCATTTGCTTTATATAATGGTACATAACTATCTACAGTGTTTTTTGTAATAACAATACCAGCAGCATGAGTTGATGTATGACGTGGCATTCCTTCAATTTTTCTTGCCATATCAATTAATTCTTTAATTTGGTCATCACTATCATATAAATTTTTAAAATCTATAGAAACATCAAGTGCTTTATCTAAAGTTATGTTAAGCTCCGATGGCACTGTTTTAGAAACCATATCTCCTATTTGGTACGGTATGCCTAAAACTCTAGCTACATCTCTTATTGCCATTCTAGCCGCCATGGTACCAAAAGTCACTATTTGTGCCACATGTTTTTCTCCATACTTAGATATAACATAATCAATAACCTTCTGACGTTTTTCATAGCAAAAATCTATATCAATATCAGGCATACTTACACGCTCAGGGTTTAAAAACCTTTCAAACAACAAATTAAATTTTATCGGGTCAATATCTGTAATTTCCATACAATATGCAGCTATACTTCCAGCACCAGAACCTCTACCTGGACCTACAGATACATCATGAGTCTTGGCGTAAATCACAAAATCATGAACAATTAAAAAATAATCAACATACCCCATTTTTTCAATTACAGAAATTTCATATGCTAACCTTTGTTTAATATCTTCTGATACAGTATCTC
>CAYPLT010000016.1:0-13439 GCA_964411695.1 uncultured Candidatus Soleaferrea sp. | reverse complement strand
TTGTCTGAACTTTTATTGGATAACACATTTAGCTCCGGAGATAATATTTTATGTACATTTAAGAATAATAAATTTGAGTTTAAAAAACAATAAATTAATTAATAAAAATAAACTAAATTTAAAAAGGAAGAATCAATCAATTGAAACTTTTTAAAAACTATAGCAAGCATAAATTTTTTAATGATTTTATTGAAATTTTTGTACTTTCATTACCGATTATAGTAATCTTTTTAATTATTTTATTCAGAAATGTAAACATTAATATTTCAACAACTCAAAACAAAGCAACATCTACAGAACTATCAAATGTTTTAATGGAAAATAATTCTTCCAATTTACAAAATAATAACTCTGAATTTGAGTCCTTAGTTTCCAAATCAAATGTAAACGTTGATGATAGTTACTTTGATGATGTAGTATTCATAGGAGACTCTTTAACCAATGGTCTGCAACTATATAAGTCTGTAAAAAATGCCATTATAATTTCAGAAACTGGGTTAAATATAGAATCTGCAACTAACAAACCTTTAATGTTCAATAACCAATCAGTTTCTGTTCTAGAAGCAATTAAACAAGCTAACAGAAATAAAATATACATTATGATTGGCGCAAACGGAATTGGTTGGCTAGATAATGATTACATGATAAAATTATATAGTGGATGGCTAAATAATATAAAATCTGAACTTCCTAATTCAATTATCTATGTTCAATCAATTCTACCAATAACTCAAGAACTCTCAGATGCAAACCAAAATAAACCTAATGCTTTAACTAACGACAAAATTGAAAGCTATAATCAAGCGTTGCACGAAATGTGCAACAAAAATAAATTTCATTTTTTAAATGTTGCTGAAATTTTCAAAAATGAAAATAATGCCCTTCCTGATGAAGCTAGCCCAGTTGACGGTTTGCATTTAACATCAAAATATTATAATAATTGGCTAAATTACATTAAAACTCATACAATAAATAACAATTGATTAAATAATTAAACTTTAAAGGAGGTGATGAAAATAAAAAAAATCAAAACATTTATATCATTAAATTTATTAATATGCGCTTTCTTTTCTTTATGTGCTTGTAATATTAATTCTAAAAAAAGCACAATCAATATAGATGTAAATTATTTAGGGCAATATATTAAAGACAACATAGTTTTTAAAGACAACTTACAAAATATCGATGATCAGGATATTTTAAAAAAATTATACCCTAAAATTGACTTAAATTATATTTCTGAATTTTGTGTTTACACTAGTGCATCTGGTGCAACAGCTGAAGAAATAGCAATATTTATGCTCAAAGATTTAAAATACATTGACGATATTAAACAAATTATTAAAACTCGTATCAATAATCAAATATCAAATTTTGAAAATTATATTCCAGAAGAAGTTTATAAAATAAAAAATAGCGTCATAAATGAAAATGAAGATAAAAATATTATAACTTATATTTCTTGTGACACGCCTAATGATGTTGAAAATGTTTTAAAAAATTTTTATAATAAAAATTCAGAACAACACAATCAATAAAATTAACAAAATTCAATAATTAAATGGAGGCTAATTAAAATGAATTTAAAAGGAACAAAAACCGAAAAAAATTTAATGGATGCATTTGCTGGAGAATCCCAAGCAAGAAATAAATACACATACTATGCTTCACAAGCAAAAAAAGAAGGTTTTAACCAAATAGCAGAAATATTTCAAGAAACTGCAGACAATGAAAAAGAACATGCAAAACTTTGGTTTAAAGCCCTACACGACGACAAAATACCAGTAACAGCTGATAATTTATTTGATGCAGCTACAGGTGAATATTACGAATGGTCTGACATGTACAAAAAATTTGCTCAAGAAGCTAGAGAAGAAGGATTTACAGAATTAGCTGTAAAATTTGAAAAAGTAGCTTTAATAGAAAAATCTCACCAAGAAAGATATCTAAAACTATTAGAAAATATTAAAAATAAAAAAGTATTCTCTAAAGATGAACCTGTTTTCTGGATTTGCACAAATTGTGGTCATATTGTTGAGGGTAAATCTGCCCCAGAAAAATGCCCTGTTTGCTCTCACCCACAATCTTACTTCGAAGTAAAATCAGAAAATTACTAAAAATATTGTAAGGAGCAAAGACATATATGTACAATCAATCTCTAGATCTAATTAACATCCTCAAAAGTACAGACCCTGAAATAGCTAATCAAGTAATAAATGAATTAAATAGGCAACAAAATAATTTAGAGCTTATTGCTTCAGAAAATATTGTTTCTGAAGCTGTTTTAGCTACTATGGGTACTATTTTAACTAACAAATACGCTGAAGGTTACCCTAACAAACGTTATTACGGCGGTTGCAAATTTGTTGATGAAGTTGAATTAATAGCTATAGAAAGAGCTAAAAAACTTTTTGGTGCAGAACACGCAAATGTCCAACCTCATTCTGGTTCACAAGCTAATGCAGCTGTTTACAACGCTTTGCTTAAACCAGGCGACCTAGTAATGGGAATGGACTTAACTCATGGAGGACATTTAACTCATGGTAGCCCTGTTAATTTCTCTGGTATGACATATAATTTTATTTCATACGGCGTAGATTATGAAACTCATTTAATAAACTATAATGATGTTTACAATTTAGCCATAGAAAAAAAACCTCGTATGATTATTGCAGGTGCTAGCGCTTACCCCAGAAAAATTGATTTTGAAAAATTTAAAGAAATTGCAGATGCTTGTGGTGCAATATTAATGGTTGACATGGCACATATTGCCGGTTTAGTAGCTACTGGTCTTCACATGTCACCTGTACCCTACGCTGATATTGTTACAACTACAACACATAAAACTTTGCGTGGCCCAAGAGGTGGAATGATTCTTTGCAAAGAAAAATATGCTAAAATGATAGACAAAGCAATCTTTCCAGGTACTCAAGGCGGACCATTAATGCACATTATCGCTGCTAAGGCAGTTGCTTTAAAAGAGGCTCTTTCTTCAGAATTTATAACGTACCAAGAAAACATTATTAAAAATACTTCCGCATTAGCTAAAGGGTTGCTTAACCGGAATGTAAATTTAATTTCTGGTGGGTCAGACAACCATCTTTTAATAATAGACTTAAGAAACACTTCAAAAACTGGTAAAGAGTTAGAACACCAACTAGATGAAGTTAACATTACAGTAAATAAAAACACCATTCCCAATGACCCCAATGGACCTTTTATTACAAGTGGTGTAAGAATAGGTACACCTGCTGTAACTACACGTGGCTTAAATGAAGATGACATGGACAAAATTGCTGAGTACATTAATTTAACTATTAATGACTTTGAAAACAATATAGATTTTATCAAATCAGGTGTACATATCATATGTTCTCAACACCCCATAATAACTTTAAAATGAAAACTGGAGATTTAATATGAATATTTTAATTGTGGGTTGTGGTAAAGTTGGGTCTCAACTGTCAAATTTATTAGATTCACAAGGACATGATATCGTTGTAATTGATGAAAATAAAGAAAATTTTGACACGCTAAGCCCTAATTTTAGCGGATATACTATATCTGGTCTACCTATTGACCAAGATGTATTGCGTCAAGCTGGTATAGAAGGTTGTGATGCTATTGCAACCGTTACAAAAGAAGATAATGTCAATATTATGGTTTCGCAACTTGCTAATGAAATCTTTAATATTAATAAAGTTATTACACGTGTTTATGAGCCCTATAGAGCAAAAACTTTCTCTAGTTTTGGTTTAAAAACAATATGCCCTACTAACATGACTGTTGATGCAATCTGTTCTTCAATAAATAGCAATTCATATACACAAAATATTTATTTCGATAATTCTACTGTATCTTTTTCTACAATGAATGTTCCTAAACAATATGTTGGAAAATCAATATCAATAATTATCGAAGACCAAAGCATTGATGAAATTTTGTTTGGAGTAATATCTGATAACAAAATTTATTTTCCACAGAACTTTAAATCAAAATTAAAAGAAAGCGATAAACTGATTTTTTCAAGAGTAATTGATTAATTTCAATAAAGAGCTTTACCCCGTCATTCAACACGCGACAGTGGTGTCAATCATCTAAGCTTTCAGTGATGTGATTGTATCCTTCACTGAAAGCCTGTTGATAAAACTCGCTACCTAAGAGACGTGAGATATCTTGTCGCTGATATTTTAAAAAGAAAGTAGGTAATTTAATGAATAAGTTTTTATTTACCTCTGAATCTGTAACAGAAGGTCATCCTGACAAAATATGTGACCAAATATCGGATGGAATTTTAGATGAAATTATGTCAAAAGACCCAACCGGAAGAGTCGCTTGTGAAACTACTGTAACAACCGGAATGGTTATGATAATGGGAGAAATTACAACCAACTGTTATGTTGATATTCCAAAAATCGCCAGAAATGTAATTAAAGAAATTGGCTATGACAATGCCCTATATGGCTTTGACTATAAATCTTGTTCAGTATTAACTTCAATAGATGAGCAATCTAGTGACATTGCATTAGGCGTTGATAAATGCTTAGAAGCTAAACTTAATAATAAAAATGATTTTTCAACTGGCGCTGGTGACCAAGGCATGATGTTTGGTTTTGCTTGTGATGAAACTCCTGAATTAATGCCACTTCCTATATCTCTAGCACATAAATTAGCTTATAGATTATCTGAAGTTAGAAAATCTGGTTTATTAAGTTATTTAAGACCAGATGGCAAAACTCAAGTTACAATTGAATATGTTGACGGTAATCCACATCACGTTGACACTGTAATAGTGTCTACACAACATAGTGAAGAAATTTCAAACGAAGCATTACATAAAGATATTTTAGAGCATGTTATAAAATACACTATACCCTCTGATTTATTAAATGAACATACAAAAGTTTACATTAATCCAACTGGGCGTTTCGTAATTGGTGGTCCTCCAGCTGATAGCGGTTTAACCGGTAGAAAAATTATTGTCGATACATATGGCGGTTATTCAAGACACGGGGGCGGTGCATTTTCAGGTAAAGACCCAACTAAAGTTGACCGTTCCGCAGCTTACATGGCTAGATACATCGCTAAAAATATTGTAGCTACAAAATTAGCCAAAAAATGTGAAGTTCAATTGTCATACGCCATAGGAATAGCTCAACCTGTTTCTGTAATGGTAGATACATTTGGTACCGGCATTGTTCCTGATGATAAACTTTCAGATTTTGTAATTAATAATTTTGATTTAAGACCTGAATCAATAATTTCTCAATTAAATTTAAGAGCTCCAATTTACAGAAAAACTGCATCTTATGGTCATTTTGGACGTGAAAATATGGGCTTTACGTGGGAAAAAACCGATAAAATTGAACTTTTTGCAAAATTAAAATAAGTTCAATAATATATAAAAAACAGAATTAATTTATAAATTGCAAAAGGATGATATAATTGTCGTCATTAAAAGTTTTAAATAGTTTAACCTCAGAAAATCTAGAATTAATATCAAATACTTTAAAATCTGGTAATTTAGTTGCCATTCCTACAGAAACTGTGTATGGTTTAGCAGCAAATTCCCTTGACGAATCTGCAGTACAAAAAATTTTCAAAGTTAAAGGTCGCCCAGCGGACAACCCTTTAATTATTCACATTTCTAATATAAAAATGATTCAAAAGTTTGCAGTTGATATTCCAGAAAACTTATTTAAGCTTGCAGAAAATTTTTGGCCTGGTCCTCTTACCGTAATACTTCCAAAATCAAAAAATGTGCCATTTATAACAACAGGTGGCTTAAACACAGTAGCTATAAGAATGCCGAACCACCCCATGGCTCTAAAAATTATTGAGCATTCTCAGCTTGGTTTAGCAGCACCTTCCGCTAACCTTTCTGGCAAACCGAGCCCTACAACCGCAGAGCACTGTATAAATGACATAGGCAATAAAATTAAAATAATAGTTGATGGTGGACCATGTAGCTATGGTGTAGAATCAACTGTAATTTCTTTAGTGGAAGACGTCCCAACTATTTTAAGACCAGGAGTAATAACTAAAGAAGACATAGAAAAAGTAATTGGCGAAACAAAATTATCTAAATACGTTTTACAAAAACCATCAGTTGATTCTACTGTTATTTCACCAGGAGTTAAATATAAACATTATGCTCCTCATGCTGAAATTATTTTAATTAAATCTGATATTAATAAATTTGCAAACTATGTTAATAGCTTAACTGATTCCTCAGTTGCTACTTTGGTTTTCGATGATGAACAGAAATTTATAACTAAGCCTTGTTTTACATATGGTTTAAAAAACAATTATTTATCTCAAACTAAAAATTTATTTAATGTTTTAAGAGAGATAGATAAAACAAATTTTAAAACAGTTTATGCTCGTTGCCCAAATTCTGATGGCATAAGTTTAGCGGTTTATAACCGTTTAATTAGAGCTGCTGGATTCAAAGTGATAGATTTAGATGAATAAGCAAGCTATAGTTATTGGTTTAACTGGCCCTTCTGGTAGCGGTAAATCTGAAATTACTAAATTTTTGTTCAATAATCAAGATGTTTTCATAATAAATGCAGATGAAATTTCTCATGAATTACTAAAAAATAATAATAAATTAAAATCAGAAATAATTCAACATTTTTCTAACATTGTGTTAGATAATAAAAATTTAATAGACAGAAAAATTTTAGGAACAATTGTTTTTAAAGATAAACAAAAACTTTCTCTTTTAAATTCAATCATCTTTCCTTACATTAAATCTGCTATTGTTGAATTAATAAACTTTAATAGAAAAAATTACAAAATAATATTATTAGATGCACCAACTTTAATAGAAAGCAATTTGTGCACCGTTTGCAATAAAATAATTGTAGTAACCGCAGATAAATTCATAAGATTAAAACGAATAATTGAAAGAGACAACCTTTCATTAAATGAAGCTAATAACAGGTTGTCTTCTCAATTGTCAGATGATGAATATTTAAAAAAAGCAGATTTTATCATAAACAATAATTATTCAAATTTATCAGATTTAAAAAATCAAACCGATTTAATATTAAATAAAATTATTTTCCAAAAGGATTAACATAATAATATGCAAAAAATACTCGGATACATGAGAAAAGCCATCTCAGAATATGACATGATTCAAAATGGTGACAAAATTGGTGTATGTGTTAGTGGCGGTAAAGACTCTCTTATTCTTTTAATTGGGCTTGCTAAATTAAAAAAATTTATTAACATAGATTTTGAAATTGTTGCTTTAACTGCTGATTTAATGTTTGATGAAACTACGACCGACTACTCTAAAATAAAAAACATTTGCGATGACTATAATATAAAATACGTCATAGAAAAAACTAATATAGGGCCAATTGTTTTTGATTACAGGCAAGAAACCAACCCATGTAGCCTTTGCGCAAGAATGAGGCGTGGCGTGCTAAATGACATGGCAAAAAAAGAAGCATGTAACAAAATTGCTCTTGGGCATAACTGTGACGACTGGATAGAAACGTTCATAATGAATTTATTTAATGAAGGGCGTGTTGGTACATTTTTGCCAGTCACTTACCTTAGCATTAAAGATGTTCATGTGATTCGTCCGTTGATTTTAACCCCTGAAGGTCTTCTAAAAAGTACATCTTCTAAAATTAATTTACCAATTACAAAAAACCGTTGCCCTGCCGATGGACATTCAAATCGGGAATGGACTAAAAATTATTTAATAAAATTATCTCAAGATGTGCCTGACGTAAAAAAGAAAATTTTGAGTGCAATAAAAAAACTTTATTCGTAACTTAGTTTGCAACACAAAGGTGATTTTAAGCGATGTTAAAAAAAAATAAATTGTCTTTCATATTTTTATTTTTATTTTCTGTTTTAATAACTGGTTGTCAAAAAAAAGATGATGATCAGGTAATAACACAAAAAATTTCCATACATACCAAAAATAATTCTGTTAAAAGTTTAAACAATGTAAGCAATCAAAAAACTAATAAAACAGAATATGAAAATTTAATGTTAGTCAATAAAGAAAATAAAATACCTGTTGACTTTATTCCCAATTTAACGGATGTAGGTAATGGCTTTAAATTTAATAAAAATGCTGCTCAATATCTTACAGCAATGCTTGGTGATGCTAATAAGGATGGCATAAATCTCTTTATTATTTCATCTTATAGAAGTACTGAAAGACAATCTCAAAATTTTAATAATAATATTAATAAATTAAAAGCTTTAGGGCTGAGTGAGCAAGATGCTTACAATGAAACCGCCAAATATTTTGCTAAGCCTGGTTTTAGTGAGCATTCTATTGGTTTAGCTGTTGATTTAAATAGCTTAGAAGAAACTTTTGAAAATACTAAAGAATTTAATTGGCTTCAAAATAATGCAGCTAATTATGGCTTTATATTACGGTACCCTAAAGACAAAGAAGATGTGACAAAAATTGCTTATGAACCTTGGCATTATAGGTATGTTGGAAAAAAACATGCATTAATAATAACATCGAAGCATTTAACTTTAGAAGAATATTTGCAAAATATAAATAATAATAAATAAAATGATTGGTGGTAATGATTATGAAAAAAATTTTTAAAATGATTTCAACTTTAATGATAGGAATGATAGTAATGACCTCTACACTATGTGGTTGTACAAAAGAAAACCATAATGTTGCAGTTATAAAAACAAATTTAGGTGATATGACTTTAGAGCTATACCCTAAAGTAGCTCCCAAAGCTGTAGAAAACTTTATTAAACATGCAAATGACAAATATTATGACGGCTTAATCTTTCATAGAGTTATAAAAGATTTTGTTATACAAGGCGGAGACCCTACCGGCACAGGTATGGGTGGTGAAAGCATTTGGGGTAAAGGTTTTGGTCTTGAAGTTTCTGATGAGCTAACACATAATTATGGTGCTTTAGCTATGGCTCACAGTTCTTTGCCAGATTCAAATGGAAACCAATTTTACATTGTTGCAAATAAAAACGGTACACATGAATTAGATGGAGATTACACTGTTTTTGGTCAATTAACTGATGGATTTGATGTCCTTGATAAAATTGCATCTCAGGCAACGGATGAAAATGACAAGCCTTTAGAAGATGTAGTAATTAATAGCATCGAAATTAATATTTCTTCCTCTACAAAAACAGAATCTTAATCTATAGATTACTGTAACTATTTTGTAATTATTTATATTTCAGCAATAATCTTTAAAAGATGGGTTTATTGCTGATTTTTTTATTTTTTCACAAATAAATAAAATTAATTTAAAAATTCAAAAACTGCGTTTACCCAGTAAGATTCTTGCTTTTTAAGGCCAAAAGAAAAAATTACAAAAAAATTTAAAAAAATTTTCAAAAACCTATTGACACCAATTTTAAAATGTGATATAATTGTAATCAGTAAGGGATATTGAGGTTTTTCTCGGGGGAGAATATTTACTTACATATTTCAATTTAATTTTTATTTAATTTTTTAGGAGGATTTTAATAATGAAAAAATTAGTTTCATTAGGTATTGTTTCCGCTATGGTTGCTACAATGGCTGCTCCTACATTTGCAGTTCAAGAAATAAAAGGAGATATAAAGAATATTAAAGCTTATATTTTAGAAGATCAAAACACCATCTTAGCTTCTGCTACAGAAGCCGAGTCAGATAAAAGCATCCCTTTTCAAGGTTTAACATGTGAGAAACCTATTAAAATAACAGCAAGAAATTCACATACTTATAAAATAGTTTTCGGTTTAAGTAAAACCTGTCCTTTCGGAGGCAATAGCACTAAACCAGTTAGCCAAGAAATATTTAGAGCTAACACAAGTAACCCTGTTGTAAAAGGTAACAATGAATTATCTGGTTCAGCAGGTGTTACTGTTAAGAAAACGAAGTTTACAAAGATTAATGCTGGTTCAGGTGATTATTCACAAGCTTACGGTGTTGAAGTTATTGGTACAAATTCATCATCAACAGAAAGATATTCTGTTTACCCAATTACTCTTAAAGATGCAAGCAATAACACAATTACATTTAAACTTTGCATAACAGCTCCTGCTTTTGACAAAGATGACACAAGTGATGGTGAGGCTGACACCAATGATGACGGCTTCAGAGAATTTGCTGGCGGTCAAGCATTATACAATGGTTACACAATTGGTTCTGCAACATTAAAAGAAATGCAAGGCAAAGGTAACTACAAATTTACAGGTGCAAAAGGTGTTGACATTTTAGCTTCTGTTTCAAAAGCTACTCTTGACGCTGGTAAAACATCATTTAATGCTTCAGCTTCTTTAGATGCTAACCTAGACACAAGATATAACGCTGACAAAAATGGTAAAGTATTTAAACTTTCTGTTGGTATGTTCCCAGCTGAATCACGTCAAGTTAACATTAGATGTGATAGCCAACCTATTATCGATTTATTAACTACAGATTTCTGTGACAAAGTTATAGATGGCGTAATTAAAAAATTATATGTATACCCAATTGATGCAAAAGGTTACGAAAGTTTAGCTAATGCTTCAGGCAATGATGGCTTAATTGATACTGACAAAGTAATTACTGCTACAGTAACTGACGGTAGAATTGTTTTCACATTACCAAAAGATGTAACAGAAGTTATGATTTCTCAAAAAGAAATTGACACAACTAAATTAGCTGCTATTCCAGGTGTTTCTGTACCTGAAACAACAAGTGCAACTAACGAAATAACAGCTCCAGTTATCGGCACAACAAGCGAAACAGCTACAACAAGCGAAGTTGTTGCTCCAGTTGCAACTGCTACTGCTCCAACTGTAGTAAGCTCACCAGTTTTATCATCTGCTCCAGCTGGTTCAGGTGTTGCACAAAACACAGGTGCTAGTGATGTTATTGCTGTAGCTATCGCATTAGCTGCTATCTCAATGGCTGCTGCTGGCGTAGTTGCTTCAAAAAAGTTTTAATTTAGATAAATCAAATTAAACTTCATATAAAAAAGAACCTGCTCTCTCCGCTGGTTCTTTTTTTTTCATATATAACATTATTTCAAAATCTAATATTTAATAATTATCACAAAAAATAGATAAAATTGTTGCATCCCAAAAGTGTTTAACTTTTGGGATGCATTCAAATTCTAACTTGTCTAAAATATCAATTTTACTATTCTTCAACTTTTAGTTTTTGAATTATTTTTTCTAAGTCTTCTTTATTGTAAAATTCTATTTCTACACTTTTCTTCACTCTATTATAATTTATTTTTAAATTTCTTTTGGTATCATCAATAAAACTTTTCTGCAAAGACTTGTAAAACTTCTCTTCATTCTTAGTAACCTTAGCTAAACTTTTAATATTTTTTGAATTACTCACCTGCTCTTCTGTTTGCATTTTTTCAGCTTTCACACATTCTTCTACATCTCTAACAGATAAATTATTTTCTACAATATCTTTGGCTAAATTTTTAATTGTTTCTTCGTCATTCAAAGCCAATAAAGCTCTTGCATGACCAGCTGAAATTTTATTAAACCTAACTAACTCTATGACTTCATCTGGTAATTTTAAAAGCCTTAATGTATTAGAAATCACCGGTCTTGACTTTCCTACTTTACTAGCCACATCATCTTGAGACATATTATATTTATCTATTAAATATTTATACCCCAAAGCTTCTTCTATTGCGTTCAAATCTGCTCTTTGCAAATTTTCTATTAAAGCAATTTCCATAGTCTCTAAATCTTCAAGGTCTCTTACAATAACCGGCACTTCTTTTAAGCCTGCCTGTTTAGCTGCACGCCATCTACGTTCACCCGCTATTATTTGATATTCACCCATTTTATCACGTCTAACCAAAATAGGTTGCAAAATTCCATGTTTTTTAATTGACTCAGCTAAATCACTTAGTAATTTTTCATCAAATAATTTTCTTGGCTGATTTTTATTAGGTTTAACTTCAAAAATTTTTACTATTTTTATATTATTTTTATCATCAGTTTTTTCAATGTCATCTTCCATTGTGTTTAAAAATAAAGCTCCTAAACCTTTACCAAGCCCTCGTTTATTATTAGACATAATGTTAATTCACCTTTTTCTAATTTTTTGATTTTTATATAAAGTATCATCCAAACTATTCGTTATTCAATATTATTTCTTCTGCCAAAGCTAAATAAGCATTTGAACCTTTAGAAAGATTGTCAAAATATAAGACAGGTTGTCCATAACTCGGTGCTTCAGAAAGTCTCACATTTCTCGGTATCACTGTTTTATAAACTTTATTCCCAAAAAAATTTTTAACCTCATCTGCAACCTGTATTGTCAAATTTAAGCGTCCATCATACATAGTTAACAAAACGCCTTCTATTTCTAAATCATTATTATATAACCTTTTAACTGTTCTAACCGTCATCATTAATTGAGATAACCCTTCAAGCGCATAAAACTCACACTGTATTGGCACTAACAATGAATTGCTAGCAACTAATGAATTAAGTGTTATTAAACCTAACGATGGAGGACAATCTAAAAATATATAATCATAATCGCCAGAAATCGGGGTTAAAATATTTTTTATTTTAAAAAGCCTGTCATCAATATTCGCTATTTCTAATTCAGCGCCAGCTAATGCTATATTTGACGGTAATATATGTAAATTTTCAAATTGTGTTTTTAATAAAACATCTTTAATATCTGCACTTCCAGAAATTAAATCATACACAGATAAAGTTGTACTTTTTTTATCAACGCCAACGCCGCTAGTCGCATTCCCCTGCGGATCTAGGTCAACCAGCAATACTTTTTTACCTTTGCTCGCAATAGATGCGGCGGTATTTACTGCCGTAGTTGTCTTCCCTACTCCACCTTTTTGGTTAGCTACAGATATAATTTTTCCCATCAAAATAGATCCTTACAAAATATATTTAGGTTTTTCAGGAACCCATAAACCTTAAAAAATCGAAATTCAAAAATTTAATACTTCTTGTAAAAATACAAAAAATAAAACTATAAATTATATTGAACTGACATTTTTGTTTAGAAATAAATTAAAGAATAATTAAATTTAAAATCATTTCTACTATATATAATTATACCATAAATAAGATAAAAATTAAATGTCAAATCAAAAAAATATAATTATTATTGAAGTAATTAAAAACTAACTTTATTCATCTAAAACACCTATGCAATGCTTTTTTTGAGCATCAACATCTACAATTTTCACATTTTTAATTTTGCCACAAATATTTTCATCGGATTTTACTATAACGTTTAAATAATTTTTTGAATGCCCTTGATAATAATTCTGAATATATTCAGTCTCAAATAAAACCTCTAAATTAAAACCAATTTGCGCATTTAAAAAATTTTCTTGCATTTCATTGGATATTTTAATAACTTCAAAACTTCTTCTTTTTTTTATTTTGTTTTCTACTTGTCCATCCATCAAATTAGCACGTGTACCCGGCCT